>JBGPYE010000094.1:0-6444 GCA_041493095.1 Candidatus Dormibacteraceae bacterium | reverse complement strand
CGCGTGTTCAGCACCACACGGCCCTTCATCCTCCGCTGGTCGCCGGACCTCGGCCTTTTCTGTTGCGAGACGAACATCAAGCTGAACTGAGGCCTCTGAGCCGAAGCGCTATGTCGGGCCGGTTGGTGATGAGTGCGGAAACTCTCGGGTCAGCGGTGAAATGCGCAATCGATCGCTCGTCGTCGACAGTCCATACCCACGCCGGAAGGTGTTCCCGTTCGCAGTACCTCAGCGCACTGAGCGTGGCGAGGTGCTGGTGAACGGCGACGAAGTCTGCGCGAGACCGCTCGATCCGGCGGCGAGGAAAAAGCTCGCGTAAGCGCTCGCGCACCTTCAGCCACGGAGCGACCCCGATGAGGTCGTCTCCGATGGAGAGGCCGCCCCGGACCTCGGGAAATACCTCTTTGATGGCCCGGATCTCATCGACTCCGGAGGTGATGACGAACTCGTCAACACGACACCGGTCAAGGACCGTACGAACGATCTCCGCTTCGTAACCGGGCTCCTTGAGGTCGAGATGAAGGCCGACTCGCCCGGCGGCGACATCCAGCAGCTCGTCCAGGGTCAGCGCCTCGAGGCCGATTTCACCGGCCAGGTCCGTGTACGCCAGGCCGCGGACGTCGCGCCCCGAGCCGGTGCGATCGTCGTGAAAGATGACCGTCACGCCGTCTTTGGTCCGCCGGACGTCGAACTCGACGTAGTCGACCCCGAGGGCAATCGCCTGGCGGTAGCGGTCCGCGGCAGACACACCTTCCATCTGACGGCCGCCTTGATGAGCGCTGATCAGTGGCCTCATTGAGTTCTAGACCATTCATCTTGCCCACACCGAGTGTCTCGCGCCCCAAGTTCCTTGGATCTGCGGCCCTCGGGACGCGAGACACTAGCGCCGTGGCCACGCTGCATCCGACAGTCGTCGTCAACGGGGCGACGGGCGCGATCGGGTCCGCAACCGCCGCGGTGCTTGCCCGGCGCGGGGCGCGCGTGATCGTGATGGCCCGCCCGTCCGAGCGCCTCGACGCCCTGGTGGAGCGGCTGGGCGGAGCAGACAACCGCATCTCGAGCGTGCCCGTCGACCTGTCGTCGATGTCTTCCGTGCGCGCTGCGGCTCGGGAGATCAACCGCGCCGGCGGCCACATCGACGCCCTCCTGAACGTCGCGGCCGTCTTCGTGAAGCGCTATCGCAAGACCTCCGATGGGCTGGAGCTCATGCTCGCGACCAACTATTTCGGACCGTTTCTCCTGACCAACCTGCTGCGCGACCGGCTGATCGGCGGCGGGCGTGTCATCACCGTCACGGCGCCGTCGACGACCCGCGTCGACATGGAACGCCTCTTCTCGAAGGACCAGTTCGACGCGCTCCACACCTTCGGCGCCACAAAGGCTCTTGGCCTCATGTTCACTTTCGAGCTGACGCGGCGGGCGAAGCGATGGGACGTTCGGGCCAACGCCTTCCACCCCGGACTGGTCCGCTCGGAACTCATGCGGGAAGCTCCGCGGGCAGTTCGCCTCGTTTCGCGGCTCGTCTCACGCTCGGCCGAACGCACCGCGCACGACCTGGTCGAGCTCGCCATCTCGCCCGCGCACGCCGGGACGACCGGCTGGTTTTTCAAGGGTGCGGGACGGATCGAGCCGCCGAAATCGGTGGCGGAGGAGTCGCTGCAGGCGGGCCTGTGGCGCCGGACGGCGGAGATTCTGGAGATCGAGATCGGCGGCTTCTGATCCGCAAGAACGTCGTCAGGTCTTCACACCGCGCTCACAAGTCCCCCCAAACATGAGATCTGCACACGGCAGCAGATTTTTCAAAGGAGTTTGGACATGAGACGCGGTTTCGGTTTTATCGGGCTCGTGCTGACAGTGGTCGTGCTGGCCATCGTCGGCGTGATCGCCTACAACGTCGGATGGTCGGAAGGCTTGGCGACGCACGTCCCCGAGGGCACGGCGGCGGCACCTCCGTACTACGGCTATGGCCCGCACTTCTTCGGCGCCGGCTTTGGTTTCTTCGGGCTGATCTGGTTCCTGTTCATCTTGTTCGGCCTGTTCTGGCTGTTCCGCATCGCCTTCTTCGGGCGCAGGCACTGGGGCGGCGGATGGGCCTACAAGGGTGGGCACAGATACGGCATGCCGCCAGGAATCGACGAGCGAATGCAGGAATGGCACAAGCGGGCGCACGGCGAGCAGCCGTCCGGAACGCCGACGCCACCCCCGCCGCCGCCTGACCACACCACGGTTTAGCGAGCGTGGCTGTAACTAGGATGGTCCCCGTGGCCTGTCCGGGGTCCCCACGAACTCACGGCCTTGGCCTCTGAGTTCGTGGGGTTCACCATCCTTGTCGTGGACGACGAGCCTCGCATCGTCCAGCTCGTCCGCGACTACCTCGAGCATGGTGGGTTCACCGTGCTAGTCGCGTCCGATGGCCCGTCTGCGCTGCGATCGGTGCGCACGGGCCGGCCCGACCTGGTGGTCCTCGACCTGGGGCTGCCGGGGATAGACGGGTTGGACGTCGCCCGCGCGCTGAGGCGGGAAGGCGAGGTGCCGATCATCATGCTCACGGCTCGCACGGAGGAGTCCGACAAGCTGGTCGGCCTCGAGCTGGGGGCGGACGACTACCTGACCAAGCCTTTCAGCCCCAAGGAGCTCGTGGCGCGGGTGCGAGCGGTGCTACGCCGGGCCGAGGGATTGCGTTCGCCTTCAGACGTCATCCGGGTCGGCTCGGACGTCGAGCTGGACGTAGCGCGAATGGAAGCCAGGTTCGCCGGCAAAAGGGTCGATTTGACCAGGACGGAGTTCCAGCTCGTGGCCACGATGGCACGCCAGCCCGGCAGGGTGTTCACGCGGGCCCAGCTTCTCAACGCAGTACGAGGAGTCGCCTTCGAGTCGTACGAGCGGGCGATCGACGCGCACATCAAGAACGTGCGGAAGAAGGTCGAGCCGGATGCGAAGTCGCCCCGATTCATCCTGACCGTCTTCGGTGTCGGCTACCGGTTCGCCGAGCCGCCGGAGCGATGAGGAGCGGCTGGGGGCCACCTCCGCGGCGCCGCCCGCCATGGTGGCCGGAAGGCGAGCCGTTCCCTCCGGCTCGCCGTTGGGGTGGTCGTCGCGGGCCGCCAACATTCGTGCGACGCATCGGTTGCTTTGCCGCTGCCGTGCTGGCCGTAACAGCGCTCATCGGCGCCGTGGCGGGAAGCATGCTCGCGCGATTCGGCATATTGCCGGTCGTCGTGCTCGCGACCCTGTTTGGGATCGTGTTCGTCGCCGTCGCGGCCGCCGGCATGCGGCGGATGACTCGGCCGATGGACACGCTCATCGAAGCAGCAGGGCGCATCGAGTCGGGGGACTATTCCGCGCAGGTGCCAGAGCGTGGATCACCGGATTTGCGCTCGGTGGCACGCGCATTCAATGCGATGTCGTCGAGATTGAAGGCCAGCGACGAGCAGCGCCGCAGCTTCCTGGCCGACATCACTCACGAGCTGCGTACGCCCCTATCAGTCATTCGGGGACAAGTCGAAGCAATTGCGGATGGAATGTATCCGGCCGACGCGGCACACCTGGCCCCCATCCTTGACGCGACCCAGGCACTTGATCGACTGGTCGAGGACTTGCGCACGTTGGTGCTGACCGATGCCGGCAGCCTGGTCCTGAACAAAGAGCCGACGGACCTGGGCGCCCTCGTGGAGGATGCCGTCGAAAAGTTCAAGCCGCAAGCGGAGTCGGCCGGCATCGAGCTCACATCAGAACCCGCCGCTGACCTTCCGCCGGTCGAAATCGACCCCGCTCGTATCCGGAGCGTGATCGGCAACCTGCTTTCGAACGCGATCCGCCACACGCCGCGGGGCGGCTCGATCAAAGTCTCGCTCAGCCGCGCGGGCGATCAAATTGTTGCCACCGTCGCCGACACGGGTGAAGGAATCCCTCCGGAGCTGCTGCCCCACGTCTTCGAGCGATTCGTGAAGGGCGCGCACTCGACTGGTTCAGGCCTGGGTCTGGCGATCGCTCATGACATTGCCGCCGCTCACGGCGGCAAGCTCGAAATCGAGAGCGAGCCTGGTGCGGGAACCCGCGTCCGGCTGAGCCTACCCCTGGAAAAGAAATGACCCTAACGGATCGCCTCGTCGGCTTCGGACCCGGTCTTGCGACCAACTCCGACTCCATCGAACGTGTCCCTCAGGGCCAAGGACGACAGTACACCTAACTTAGGCTGCGTGCTGGCGGTCTTTCTCAAGTAGCCTGGCAACACCATTCAATCTTTTGCCATGCTTATGGGAGCTTGGCGAAGGGAAGCGGACGGACACCTAAGGCTCGCGCGACGGGCCGCCGGCCTATCGACCGGCGGAACCCCTCTCGTCCCCTCGAGGGAGAGGACATCGCGACCACGCGATGGGAAGACGCGCGCCACTGGATGAGCATCTATGCCGATCTCCTCGAGTTCAAGAGGGGGATCCTCAGTCGGGTTCATCGCGACATTGCGAGCCTGTCGCCCCCAGCGCAGAAGGCGGCGGCAGTCGACCTCGAGATCATCGAGACCCAGATGGATGGATACCAGGATCGCCTCGACCTCTGGTACCGCCGGCTCTGGGAGCTCCAGGGGTTGTGGCTGGACCCCGCCGGCCGCATGGTCCGGCACAAGGGCGGCGAGGTGGCGCTGACCAAGAGGGAGTTTCAGCTTCTTCAGTTCCTGCTCGACCATCCACACCGCTTTTTCACCACCTCCCAGATCCTCGGTCAGGCATGGGCCGACCCAGCCCTATTTCCAGAGGAGGTCCGCAACTACGTGCGCCGCCTCCGCAAAATCCTCGTCGACCTGGGCATCCCGGTTGACCTCGTCAACAAGCCGGGCCGCGGCTACTCGCTGGTGTTCCGAACCGACTGAACAGGCCGCGTCCTCAATTTCACCGTGTGGAAAAATTGCTGATCTTTTTACGCCGCGGGCTGTATTCCTTTCACATGAAGAAGACCCAGCCCGTTCGCGGGCGGCCCGATGTCGTTGCCGCAGAACGCGGCGGAGACTGGGCCCAGGCGATGGACGGAGAGGGCGCGCCCGAAGTCGCGACCCTCGAACACGCACTCTACTGGCGCCAGATCTACACCGAGATCCTGGCCATGGAGGAGAAGGTGCTCGACCGCATCCGCCAGCTTATGAACACTCAATCTGACGAGGCTCGCCGCGAGGTCGAGCTGACCAACGTGCCTGTCGTGGTCGCCCAGGCGGAGAGATTCCGGCAGCGCCTTGGCTACTGGGAGACCCGGGTAGCGCAGCTGAACGGCCACTCTTCCCACAAAGCTAGCTAGACGCCGCCGCGCCTTTGTGACAGACTCTTACGGATTTTGTTATGGACTAATCCGCACCATGAAGGGGTGATCACTATGCGCCGCTCCCTTATTTCGTTCGGCCTTGCCGCACTCATCGTCCTCTTCTGGCCGGCGACGGCGCTGGCGGCCACCGACCCCGGCCTCGCAACCGCAGCTCCTTTCGGTGTCCTGGCTGGAACCACCGTCACGAACACAGGCGCGACTGTGGTCGGCGGCCAACTGGGCGTGTCGCCGGGCACTGCTGTGACCGGATTCCCGCCCGGGACGTCGGGCCCTCAACACGTCGGCGACGCCGTCGCGCTGCAGGCTCAGACCGACTTGACGGCTGCCTACGTCAACGCTGCGGCCCAACCGTGTCCGGCCACTAACAACAAAACCGGGGTGAATCTGGGTGGCCAGACCCTCGTCCCCGGCGTCTACTGTCAGACCACCGCGCCGTCGTTGACCGGAACCCTCACTCTCAATGGGTCCGGCATCTATATCTTCCAGATCGGCAGCACGCTGGTGACCGCGCCCAACGCGGTCGTCGCCCTGATCGGTGGCGCGCAGCCGTGCCAGGTCTTCTGGCAGGTGAGCAGCTCGGCAACCCTTGACACGACGACCACTTTTGTTGGCACGATCATGGCGCTGACGTCAATCGGAATGAACAACGGAGTGACCCTCACCGGCAGAGCCCTGGCACGCAACGGCGCGGTTGCCCTCATCAACGACCAGATCATTCAGCCGGCGGCTTGCGTTGTTGCGGGCCCGTCGCCGACTCCTACCGCCACCGCCACGCCCACGGCCACGCCAGGAGGAGGCGGCGTTGTGCCCGGCTCGACCGGTGTACCTCCCGAACTGGGCGGGCAATTTTCCTGGCTGATGCTGATCGGCTTTGGTGCCGGGCTCGGCGTCGCCGCACTGGGCATTAGCAGGCAAAGGCGCCGCCGCCGCAGCTAGTAGGCAGGCAATTGTGAGGACGTGGCCATCATTGGCCCACCGCGCCCGGCTGTCGGGGCAACTGATTGGCGATGCCATGGTCAGGAAGTGGCCGTTATTGGTCCACCGTGCCCGGCTGTCGGGGCAGCTGATAGGCGAGGCCGTGGTCAGTAAGTGGCCGTTATTGGTCCACCGTGCCCGGCTGTCGGGGCAGCTGAT
>JBGPYE010000284.1:0-2027 GCA_041493095.1 Candidatus Dormibacteraceae bacterium | reverse complement strand
GCGAACTGGGCGTCGCTGAATGCAAGCGACACGGACCTGGGCTCCGTGGGCGCTACCGTCCTCTCATCGCTCGGCGTTGTCGTGGCCATCGGCAAGCAAGGCGTGGCGTATCTGCTGAAAGCGGGAAGCCTCGGCGGGGTCGGCGGGCAGGTGGCGAGCCGGCAGGTGTGCTCGGGATCGTGGGGCGGCACCGCGTGGTCCCAGACCACGGTTTACGTGCCATGCGCGGATGGGCTGTACGCCCTGTCGGTGAGCACAACCTCGATCGACATCGCGTGGCATGCGGGGCACCCGGTGCTCGGGTCGCCGATTCTCGCGGCGGGTGCTGTTTGGGGTATCGAGCCTGACACGGGCACTCTTTTTGCACTCGACCCGGCGACGGGAGCTGTCCTGAACACGATCGCCCTGGGGTCGGCGCAGCACTTCAGCACGCCGGCCGCAACCGATGGGTTCGTCGTCGCGCCGGCGGGAAAGAACGTAGTCGCCGTCTCGACCGGCGGTTAACCCTGGATCGACCTGAGGAGGTTCGCCATCTCGATCGCCGCTTCGGCGGCGTCGGCGCCCTTGTTGTTCTTGGACCCTGACCGGGCGAAGGCTTGCTCCTTGTCCTCAGTCGTCAGCACTCCGAACGTGATCGGCACTCCGGTGTCGAGCTGAACCTGCATGATCCCGGCCGCCGCCTGGCCGGCAACAATCTCGAAGTGATAGGTCTCGCCCCGGATGACGCAGCCGAGGCACACGATCGCGTCGTGCCCACCCTTCTCCGCCAGGGCCAGCGCAGTGACGGGCAGCTCCAGCGATCCCGGCACCCAGTACACGTCCGGATCCTCGACACCGTGCTCCTCTAGCGCGGCCAGCGCGCCCCGCAGAAGCCGCTTGGAGACGTCCTCGTTGAACCGCGAGACGACCACGGCGATCGTGAGGTCGCCTCCGCTCAAGTCCGGCTTCGCGCCCTTCTCGCCCACCCCTAGAGCAGGTGTCCCAGCTTGTCTTTCTTCGTCTTGAGGTAGCGCTCGTTGTGCGGGTTGGATGTGATTCGAATCGGCACGCGCTCGACCACCTCCAGGCCGAAGCCCTCGAGGCCGTAGATCTTTTTTGGGTTGTTGGTCAGCAGCCTGATCTTGCGCACGCCGAGGTCGTAAAGGATCTGGCTTCCGATGCCGTAGTCCCGCTTGTCGGCCGGGTGGCCCAGGGCCTCGTTGGCCTCGACTGTGTCCAGGCCCTTGTCCTGCAGGTTGTACGCATGAAGCTTGTCGAGGAGGCCGATTCCACGACCCTCCTGGTGGCGGATGTAGAGGATCACGCCGACGCCATCGGCGGCAATCGTCTCCATGGCCGCATGGAGCTGCGCGCCGCAGTCGCAACGCAGGCTGCCGAAAATGTCGCCGGTCAGGCATTCCGAGTGCGCCCTAAGCAATACCGGTCGTTTTGGGTCGATATCGCCGAGGACAAGGGCGAGGTGGTTCTCGTGGCGCAGGAGATCTTCGTAGGCATAGAGCTTCCACATCAGCGGGTCTTTGTCGCCGATCGGAATCGCGGCCTCAACTCGTTTCGCGACCAGCTTCTCGTTGCGGCGGCGGTACGCGATGAGCTGCTCGACGGTGATGAGCTTGATGTCGTGCTCGGTGGCGAAGCGCTCGAGCTCGGGCATACGAGCCATGGTTCCGTCGGGCTTCATAAGCTCGGTGATCACACCCGCCGGGTAGAGGCCGGCGAGGACCGCGAGGTCGACGGCGGCTTCGGTCTGTCCGGCGCGGGTCAGCACTCCTCCCTCGGCGGCGCGGAGAGGAAAGGTGTGGCCTGGGGACGAAAAATCGGAGGCCTTGGCCGCCAAATCGAGGACCTTGCGGATGGTGGCGGCACGGTCGTGCGCCGAGGCGCCGGTCGTGGTCACGTCCTTAGCGTCGATGCTCACGCTGAAGGCGGTGCCGAGCCGGCTTGTGTTGCGCTCCACCATGGGCGCTATTCCCAGTTCGTCCAGCCTGCGGGCGATGACCGGCATGCAAACAAGACCGGAGCCGTGGCGG
>JBGPYE010000144.1:0-5130 GCA_041493095.1 Candidatus Dormibacteraceae bacterium | reverse complement strand
GCTCATCGGCTTGGCGTCCCCATCGGCCGTGCGGCCGAGTTCTTCGAGCTCGCGTCGGCGGAGGCGCACGACCTGACGACCACCTCCGGCGAGCTCTATTTCGAGCTGCACCGGGGTACGTACACCAGCCAGTCGCGCACCAAGCGATGGAACCGTCTCGCGCAGAACTCGCTGCACGAGGCGGAGATGTGGTCGGTGGCCGCGGGCGGCGATTATCCGTCCAGTGAGTTGGAGGCCCTGTGGAAGGCTCTCCTGCTGAACCAATTTCACGACATCCTTCCCGGCTCAAGCATCGACTGGGTGTACGAGGAGGCCGAGCGCGACCTGGAGAACGTCGTTACGCGGGCGACTGACATCGCGGAGGCGGCGATGTCGGCGATCGTGGGCGATGGCGAACAGCTGGTGGCCTTCAACTCGACCTCTCATCCGCGCCGTGAGGTGGTCAGCCTCGACGGCGAATACGCGCGCATCGAGGCGCCGGCTTGTGGGTGGGCCGTCCTCGCCCCGCGCTCAAATCAACCCGAGGTCTCGGTGACCGACCACAGCATGGAGAACGAGCTGCTGCGCGTCGAATGGGACGACCGCGCCGTCCTGACCTCGATCTGGGACAAGGAGGTTGGCCGCGAGGTGCTGGGCGGGCCTGGGAATCTGCTCCAGCTGCACGACGACAACCCTCGGAATCATGATGCGTGGGACCTCGACGCCGACTACCGCGACTCGTTCACGGAAGTGACGGCGATCGAGAAGGTTCAGCACCGGGGCGGGCTCCGGGGAGTGCTCGCGTTCGGACGCACGTTTGGCGAGTCGTGGCTGTTCCAGGTCATGACCCTTGACGTCGGTTCGCGAGTGCTGCGCTTCGAAACAGTTGTCGAGTGGCGGGAGCGACACAAGATGCTGAAGGTCGCATTCCCTGTGACCGTCAGCTCACGCGAGGCAACGTATGAGATCCAGTTCGGACACATTCGACGGCCGACGCACCAGGACACGAGCCAGGCCAGGGCGATGTTCGAGGTCTGCGCTCAGCGCTGGGCGGATCTAGGCGACGGCGATTACGGCGTCGCCCTGCTCAACGAATGCAAGCACGGCTACGACATCCACGGATCGGTGATGCGGCTTTCGCTTCTGCGCGGGCCGACGCATCCGGACCCGACCGCCGACCTCGGCGGCCACCAGTTCACCTACGCCGTGATGCCACACCCCGGGGATTTTCGGGAGGCCGGTGTCATTGAAGCCGCGGAGGATCTGAACGCACCGTTTCTACCGGCTTATGGCAACCTGCCGGTCGGCTCGTCCCGGTCGCTCATCGAGATAGACACCCGGCAGGTGATCGTCGAGGCGATCAAGCGCGCCGAGGATTCCGACGCGGTGATCGTCCGCCTCTACGAGGCGTGGGGGGCGCCGTGCCGAGCCAAATTGCGCACGACGCTGCCGGCCAGGCGGGCCTGGCTGTGCGACCTGCTCGAGCGCGAACGGTCCGAGGTCGAGGTGCATGACGGCGAGCTGGACCTCGACCTGACGCCGTTCAAGATCCTGACCCTGAAGCTGGAGGCGTGAAATAACCCGCAGCGGACTGTCGAGTGCGGGATGGAAACCAGAACGAGACCCGCACCGGACAGTCGGGTGCGGGTTTCACGTCACTACAGCAGACGTAGCAAGGCCGCGGTAGCGGCGGCGGTGGCTACCACGACGAGGAACGGAGCGCGTAAAAGGACAGCGACCACGGCCACTGCCAGCGCCGCCGCGCGCACGTCGAGGACCAGGTGCTGGCCGGTCGCGAACGTCTGCGTCGCGACGAGGGCGGCCAGGAGCGCGATCGGGACGAGCGGAACGGTTCGCTGCACGCGGGCGTCCTGAAGGAGGCGAGCCGGCAGCGAAAGCCCGGCCAGCTTGAGCGCGTAGCAGCTGGCGCACGCCACCAGCACGCCGGCCCAGATCACGCTGGCGACCTCAGCACGCCGAATAGCGCGACGAGCAGGGCGACGATCAGCAACGGCACGCCGGCGGGCACGAACGGGAGACAGATCAGCGCCACCATGCCGGCGGCCAGGGCGATCGCGATCGGCTCACGCGCGCGCAGCCGCGGGGCGAGCAAGGCGAGAAAGGCGGCCGGCGGCGCCGCATCGAGTCCGAGCACCTTCGGGTCGGGCACCAGGTGCGTGGCCAGCGCGCCGGCAAGCGTGCCCAGGTTCCAGAGCGTGAAGAGGACCACACCCGTGGCCCAGAAGGCAAACCTGCTCTCGGCGGGCGATTCGCGGGCGATCGCCATTGCGGTCGTCTCGTCGATCACAAAATGCGCGGCCAGCGCCCGCTTCAATCCATGCTGCTCGAGGACCGACGAAAGCCTCAGGCCGTACAGGGCGTTGCGCGCCCCAAGCAGCGCCGCGGTCGCTGCTCCCGCCCAGACGCTGCCGCCCGCGCCGACCACGCCCACAAGAGCGAACTGCGACGCGCCCGTGAACATGAGCACCGACAGCGCGCACGTCTGGAGCAGTGACAGGCCGGCGGCGGTCGAGATCGCCCCGAACGAGATTGCGTACGCGCCGCTCGCAATCCCGATCCCGAGGGCATCCCGAATCACAGCCCTACGCGTCTGGCTCGAAATTTGCGCCGCGGCCACCTGCAGAAGTTAACCGCAGGTGGCGACTGACTAAGGCTTTACCTGGATCGCCGCTCCTGACGCAGACATCACCCACCACAGCGCGCCGAAACCGTTGATGCCCTGTCCAGTCGCGTCGCCCGCCACCTTGTCCTTCACGAAGTAGTAAAGGGGATGGCCGGCATAGGTCACCTCGACCTTTCCATCGGTGCGAGTCGTCGTGCCCAGCAAGGAAGCGTCGGCGCCGGTTCCCGCCTGAGGAGCACCCTCGGTTAGAACGGGGGGCCAGATCGCTGCGCAGCTCGTGTAGCAGGTGGACTCCTTCCCTGTGTCCGCCACGAAGAGGTAGACGGTCATGCCCTTGTCGTCGACCAGGATCGAGCCAAGCTTGGCGTTGGTCACCACCGCGATCTTTTCTCCCGTCGCCGCAGGGCTGGGCGATGGGCTCGGGCTTGATGTAGATGAACTGCTGCTGCTGCCGCCGCAGGCGGCCACGAGCAGCGCGGTGGCGGCGATGGCATTGGTGACCAGGAGTCTTGATTTCATGCACTCGGATACAGACGTGGGTTACGAGTGGGCTTACTCCGGGGTCACGTAAGCCGCCGTCAGACCGCCGTCGACGAGAAATGTCGTGCCGTTCACGTAGCTCGACTCGTCACTCGCCAGGAAAAGGGCGGCGTTGGCGATCTCCCGCGCCTGCGCGAGGCGGCCCATCGGCAGGTGCACCCGACGGCGCTCGAGGGCGCCCGGCGTCGCATTCAGCAGCCGCATAAGTAGCGGGGTCTCGACAGGGCCCGGACAGAGCGCGTTGACGCGCACCCCCTGGCGTGCAAACTGGACGGCGAGCTCACGGCTCATCGACAGCACCGCGCCCTTGGATGCGGTGTACGCGATCTGCGAGGTGGCGGCTCCGACCAGCGCAACAAAGGAGGCGACGTTGATCACCGACCCGCCACCTGCCTTGAGCAGGTGCGGGATGCCGTACTTGCAGCAGAGGTAGACGCCTTTGGCGTTGACGGCCTGGACTCGGTCCCACGCGTCAGGCTCGGTGGTCAGGATTGAGTCGTCGTCCGCGGGCATGATGCCCGCGTTGTTGTAGAGCACGTCGACCTTGCCGTACCGCTTGGCGGTCGCGTCGTACATCGCCTGCACGCTCTTCTGGTCACTGACGTCCGCCTGGAAGAAGAAAGCATCGCGACACTCAGAGGCGGTCTTCTCCCCCGCCTCCTTGCCGACGTCCGCGACGCAAACGCTCGCACCCTCCGACGAGAAGAGCAATGCCGCCTCGCGGCCGATGCCGCCGGCCGCCCCGGTGATCACGGCGACCTTACCGTCTAGCCTGAATGGATTTTGCCTACCCACGTTCGAAGAGCCTCGCCCGCTCATAGTCGGTCACCACCTTGTCGAAGAGAGCCTGCTCGGTGCGCGCGTAGTTCAGATAGTGGTCGACGACGTCGTCGCCGAACGCCTGCCGCGCCACCTTTCCCTTCTCCAGCTCGGTGATCGCGTCGCGCATGGAGTGAGGGAACCGCTGCACTTCAGATACGTACGCATTGCCTTTGAACTCGGGCGGCAGCTCGAGCTTCTTTTCGATCCCCTGAAGGCCGGCAGCAAGCAATGCGGCGATGGCGAGGTACGGATTGACGTCAGCGCCCGGGATCCGCGACTCGGTGCGCAGGTGCTGCCCGTGGCCGACGATGCGAAAGCCGCAGGTCCGGTTGTCGTGACCCCAGGCGAGTGTCGTCGGGGCCCAGCTGCCGGCTGCATAGCGCTTGTAGGAGTTGATGGTGGGGGCGAGAAAGATCGCAAGCTCCGATGCGTGCGCGATGTGGCCGGCGAGGTACTGCTTGAAGGTGGCCGACTCTCCGTCAAAGGCGTTACGTCCATCCTTCCAGAGGCTCGAGTGCACGTGGCAGGAGCTTCCGATCCACCTGTGGTCAGGCTTGGCCATGAACGTGACGGAGCAGCCGTGCTGCTGGGCTATCTCCTTGATCCCATTCTTGTAGATCACGTGGTTGTCGGCCATCGTCAGAGCGTCGGAGAAGCGGAAGTTGATCTCCTGCTGCCCCGGCCAGGCTTCTCCCTTTGAGCTCTCGATCTGGATGCCCGCAGCCTTCATGCCCTTGCGAACGGTGCGAATGAACGGCTCGTCGTACGACGTGGCGAGGACGTGGTAGTCGAGGATGTAGGGAACCGACGGCGTCAGGTCGATGTAGTGCTTGGCGTGCGCTTCGGCAAAAGTCTCCTTCAGCAGGTAGAACTCGAGCTCTGTGCCGAACATCGGCTCGAACCCGAGCTTTCGCGCGCGATCGATCTGGCCGCGCAGGACCTGACGCGGCGAAGGGCGAACCGGCTTGCCGTCATGCCACGCGACATCACACAGGACGAGCGCTGTCGCATCGAGCCATGGGACGAGGCGAACCGTGGCGAAGTCCGGAACCAGGTCGAAGTCGCCGTAGCCGGTCTCCCAGCTGGCCAGTTCGTATCCAGCGACTGGATCCATCTCCATATCGACGGTGAGCAGGTAGTTGCAG
>JBGPYE010000054.1:0-8002 GCA_041493095.1 Candidatus Dormibacteraceae bacterium | reverse complement strand
TGTGCTGAGACGCGTTCAAAAGCGCGGCGAGGACTTCGTCCTCACCGCGGGGAATCTCCACGCGACGATTGGCAGGCGCCTGGACGGTGAACGTCTGGTGACGGCCGGAGTAAATCCGGCCTAGTGGCAACCTTTCAATTAATTCCATTCATACCTGTGCTGAGACGCGTTCGAGGACGTTGGTTGGGATGTCGAAGTTCGCGTAAACCTGCTGGACGTCGTCGTCCTCCTCGAGTGACTCCATCAGCCTGAGCACGGCGGCGGCTTTATCTTCGTCCACTGCGACCGTCTGCTTGGGCTGCATCGTGACCTCGGCGTTATCGATCGTGACACCGAGCTGCTCCACCGCCGCCTTCACCTTCTCGAAGCTGTTGGGCGGCGTCGTGATCTCGACCGACTTTCCGTCGACCTGCACGTCGTCGGCTCCGGCTTCAATCGCCGCGAGCCCGACCTCCTCCGGATCGACCTTCCCGGCATTCGCGGTGATGACTCCCTTGCGCTCAAACATCCAACCCACGGAGTTGGACTCGCCTAGGTTGCCGCCAAGCTTGGCGAACCGGTGGCGGATCGAGGCGCCGGTGCGATTGCGATTGTCGGTGACGGCGTCGACCATGACCGCCACGCCGGCCGGACCGTATCCCTCGTAACGCACCTCTTCCATCCGCTCGCCGCCAAGGTCGCCGGTCCCGCGGTTGATCGCGCTCTGGATCTTGTCGGTCGGCATGTTGATCTCGCGCGCCTTCTGCATCGCCAGGCGCAGCCGGAAGTTGCCGTCCTGGTTGCCGCCCTCTTTCGCGGCTATCGTGATCTCACGGCTGGCACGGGTGAACGCCTGGCCTCGCTTGGCGTCGACGATCGCCTTCTTGTGCTTGATGCCGGCCCATTTCGAGTGGCCAGACACCTATGCAAGGGCCCCCGAGGTGCTGTGGAAGAAGATTCCCGGGGTCCCCGCGAAATCGAAGATTTCGTGGGGTGGGAACATGCTTTCGCTCATTTTAGGTGGTGCGTCCGGGGAACCGCACCTTACTTCAGGCGTATTCGAACGAAGTTTCTTTTCCCAGCCTGGAGCACGTCGCCGTCCTTCAGTACGGCGTCTTCGGCGGCTTTCTCGCCATTGACCCGGATGCCACCCTGCTCAACCAGGCGCCGTGCATCGCCCCGGCTCTTGGCGAATCCAACTTCGACCAGTGTGCCGAGCAGATCGTCCGGTTTGGTGACCACGTGTTCCGGGACCTCTTCCGGAGTCGAGTGTTTCCGAAACTTCACATCGAAGTCTTCCTCGGCGCGCTTGGCGGCTTCCTCGCCGTGCAATCGCTTCACCAGCTGCCGTGCCAGCGCCGCCTTGGCGTCGCGCGGTTTCATCGCCAGCACTTCGGCCTGCTGCTTCGCGTCGAAGCCTGAGATCAAGCGAATGTACTTCTCGATCAAGTGGTCGGGGATCGACATCGTCTTGCCGTAGATCTCTTCCGGCGGCTCGTTGATGCCGATGTAGTTACCCAGCGACTTGCTCATCTTCTGGACCCCGTCGGTTCCCTCCAACAAGGGAAACACCGCGATGTCCTGCGGCTCCTGCCCGTAAGCCTTCTGTATGTCGCGACCGAACAGGAGGTTGAAGAGCTGATCGGTGCCGCCGATCTCGACGTCCGATTGAACGGCCACCGAGTCGTAGCCCTGGTTGAACGGATACAGGATCTCGTGAGCCCCGATCGCGGCGCCTCCCTTCAGGCGGTCGGCGAAGTCCTCGCGCTGCAGCACCTGCTGCAGCGTTGCCTTCCCCAGCAACCTGAGCACATCGACCGAATTCATCACCCCGAGCCATTCGGAGTTGAAGCGGACCTCAGTCCGGTCGCGATCGAGGACGAGCTCGACCTGTTCGAAATATGTCTGAGCGTTGGCCGCGACCTGCTCCTTGGTCAGGATCGGCCGCGTTTCAGAACGGCCGCTTGGGTCGCCGATCATCGCCGTGAAGTCCCCGACGATGAGGACCACCGTATGCCCTTCGTCCTGGAAAGCTCGGAGCGTATCCAGCACGACCAGGTGGCCGACGTGAAGGTCCGGCGCCGTAGGGTCTAGCCCAAGCTTGACCCTGAGCTTGTCGCCCCGTTCGATCCGAGCCCTCAGATGCTCCTCGTTATGGATCTGGACTGCCCGCTCGCGCAGGCGCTCAAAGAACTTGCCCGTCAAGTTCTACTGACTGACTGGGCTTGTACCGAAATAGATTTGCGGGTCGGTGGGCAGAGCAGGTGAGAAGAGGTCGATCAGCGGCTTTTTGACCAGGTTGGCAAGTGGAACCGCCACGTGGGAGCCGTTGTAAGCGTCGCGGATCTTCAGCTGGAGGGCGTCGAGCTGCGATCCGCCGATGGGGTTGCCCGCAGCGCCAAGCTCGTAGATGATGACGACCGCAAGGACGCCTCCGGTGATGGCGCCGACGACCACACCCAGAAAACGGTTCAGGACCAGCGCCGGGACCTGGATCGACGAATGCGCAAGCTGTGTTGCCCCTTCGACAATCAAGAGGACAGCGGCGGCGATCCCGAAGAAGCCATAGATCCGGGCGTCCGCGACCTCGAAGTTCGATGACTGCTGCAGGATCCCTCCCGCCTGCAGTCCCATGTTGGTCGCAGCCAGGAACGCCACGTACAGCGCGACCAGCCCGATCAACCGGCGAAAGACGCCCGTGAAGAAGCCGCCAATCGCGTAAACCAGGATCATCCCGATCGCCATCCAGTCGATCCACGTCATTTTCTAAAAGTCCCTACCTTGAAAGGAAAGTTGAGCAGTCCAGGCGGACTCAGCAATGGTGGTTCTCACGTGGCACTTCACTGGCGCCTCATGTTCGGAACCTAGCCTGGTGTTTCTTCTCTAGCGCGAGCTTGATCTCAGACATTACTTTCTCCACTTCGGCGTCCGTCAGGGTGCGCTCGGGGCTTCTGAAAGTCAAGGTGAAAGCAATGCTCTTGTGCCCCTCGGGAACCTGGGCGCCATGGTATTCGTCGAAGGCGCGAGCCATCTCGAGAAGCTCGCCGGCGGATTCTTTGATCGCCGCCAATAGGGAACCGGCCGCGACGTGCTCTTCCACCACGACTGCAAGGTCTCGCTCGACCGCGGGGAACCTTGGCAGCGGCTGCGCGCGGGGTAGGCGCGAGGCGGCGAGCACCGGCTGGACATCGATTTCGAATGCGACCAGGCGACCTTCGAGCCTGAGGCTCGCGCCAACGGTCGGATGAAGCTCCCCGAGATACCCGAGCTGGCGGCCGTCCATCGTGACGGCGGCGCATCGACCTGGATGGAAGAGTTCCGCGGCTCCGCGCTGGTACGTGCATGCCGGAGCTGAGAGCGCCGCGACGCAGGCGTCGAGCACCGATTTCATCCGGTAAAACGCCTGACGCCCTGACTCCCCGGTGGAGCCGGCGGTGGCGACAGCAGCAAGGCGCAAGGGCTCATCGGGTTGGGTGTTCTTCTCGCCGACGCGGGCCAGGAAAGCGGCGGCGATCTCGTACACGCAGACTTCGTTGCGCCCGCGGTCGCGATTCAGCGCAACGGCGTCGACCAGCGATGGCACCAAAGAAGTACGCAGGGTGTCCATGTCGTCGCTCAAGGCATTCGCGACGCTGAGCGCATGCGCGGAGACTCGCAGCGCTTCGAGCTTGCGGCCCGACACCAGCGCGGGATTCCACGTCTCGGTGAACCCGGCGCCGGCCAACACTTCTCGCGCCGCGTCGAGCCGGCGGTCGACGCTGGGCACCAGCGGCGTCCATTTGTCATGGCGCCGGCCGGGCAACGTGGGCGGCACCCTGTCGTACCCGTAGACGCGGCCGACCTCCTCGACGAGGTCCTCGGGAATCGTGACGTCGAGCCGGAACACCGGCGGCAGGACGTCCCATTCCCCATCGCCCAGCACCTTCACGTGAAAGCCGAGCCGGATGAGGATTGCCTCGGATTCCTGCAGCGGGACATGAACGCCCAGCACCTCATCGATGATCCACGGCTTCATCCGGATGCGCACGGGTTCCTGCGGATGCGGATAGACGTCCGGCCATTCGCGGTGCACCTTGCCACCGGCCAGCTCAGCGATGAGCGACGCCGCGCGCCGCGCGCCGGCCAGCGCGAGCTCGGGAGGCAAGCCACGCTCGAACCTGGCGGAAGCTTCTGTGCGGAGTCCCAACGTGCGCGCTGTCTGGCGCACGCTTGGCCCATTGAAGGTCGCCGCCTCGAGCAGGATGTCGGTGGTGCCGGCATCGACGGCAGTCTCCTCCCCGCCGATCACGCCGGCGATCGCGACCGCGCGCTGTACGTCGGCGATGACGAGCATCTCCGGACCCAGCTGCCGTTCGACTCCATCGAGGCACAGCAGTTTTTCGCCGTCATGTGCGCGCCGAACGTGGATCTCGGGCCCGCTGAGCTTCGCAAGGTCGAATGCGTGCAGCGGTTGGGCGTACTCGAGCAGCACGTAGTTCGTGATGTCGACGATGTTGTTGATCGGCCTCACACCGCATGCGCGCAGCCTTCGCTGCAGCCAGTCCGGGCTGGGTCCCACCTTCACGCCCTTGATGACGCCGCCGATGTACCTGCTGCACAGGTCGGGGTCGTCGACGGTGACCTTGACCAGGTCCTTACCAGGTGGATCCGCCGTGCCTGTGAAGGCGGGCATGAAATCACGCGTCAGGGGACGGTCGAGACCCGAAGCCAGTTCGCGCGCGACACCCATGTGGCCCATGCAGTCCGGGCGGTTGGATGTGACCTCGATCTCCATGATCGCCTGGTTGGGGATCACCGTCGTGAGCGGGTCGCCAGGGTTGCCGGAGGTGAGGATCAAGATGCCCGAGTGGTCGTCTCCAAGCATCAGCTCGGACGCCGAGCACAGCATCCCGCCAGCTTTGTAGCCAGCGATGTTCATGTCCTTGACGACGTTTCCGTTTGGCACCGTCGTCCCTGGGAGCGCGACCGGGACCAGCGTTCCCGGGACGGCATTCGGCGCGCCGGCGATGATCTGCACAACGCGTCCGCCAAGCTCGACCTGGTGCACCCACAAGGGTTTGCGCGACTTGGGGTGCGGGACCTGCTCCAGCACCTTTCCGATGAGGATCTGCGAAAGATCGACGAGCGTCAGGGATTCGACCTCGATGCCGAGCCGCGTGAGGACCTCGGCAGCATCCTTGGGTGAAACGTCAGTCAGATCGACGAAGTCACCAAGCCACTCGTAGCTAATCTTCATCAAAATTGCTCGAGGAAACGCAGGTCGGACTCGTAGAAGAGGCGGATGTCGTCGACGTCGTGCTTGAGCATCGCCATCCGCTCGATGCCGAATCCCCAGGCGTATCCGTTCCAGAGCGTGGGGTCGATGCCGCCGTTGCGCAGCACCTGGGGGTGGACCATGCCGCAGCCGCCGACCTCGAGCCAGCCCTTGTGCCGGCAACTCTTGCAGCCCATGCCGCCGCAGATGCCGCATGACACGTCGAACTCGAAGCTCGGTTCCGTGAATGGGAAGTAGCTCGGCCGCACGCGCACCTTGCGCTCCACTCCATAGAGGGACTGGATCATGTAGAGAAGCGTTCCTTTCATGTCCCCGACGGTAAGCGCCTTGTCGACCGCTAGGCCCTCGACCTGGCTGAAGTACGGCAGGCGCGTCGCTTCCAGCGCGTCGCGGCGGTATACACGGCCTGGCGTGATGATGTAGATCGGCGGTTCCTTGATCCGCTCCATCGCGCGAATCTGCACAGGCGATGTGTGCGCCCGCAGCAGCAGCTCCGGGGTGAAGTAGAACGAGTCCCAGCTCTCTCGCGCGGGATGGCCGGCCGTTAGGTTGAGGGCCTCGAAGTTGTACCACTCGGTCTCGACCTCGGGTCCATCCTCGACCTGGTAGCCGAGGCTCTCGAGCACCGTCTCGATCTGCCGGCGGACCTGGGTGAGGACATGGATGTGGCCGCGCCCGAGCGGAGGGCCTGGAAACGTGATATCGATCGCCTCGGTCTCCGCGATATCGGCAAGCCGCTCGCCCTCCAGCTGAGCCCGGCGCGCCGCCAGGCCCCCTTCAATCGCTTTCTTTGCCTCGTTGGCGGATTGTCCGAGCGCCGCCCTCTCGGCCGGCTCCAACTTGCCGATGGACGACAGCAGGCTGCTGATCCGCCCGTTCTTGCGTCCGAGATACTCGACCGAGATCGCCTCGAGCTCGGCTTCGGTGCGCGCCTTGGCGATGGCGACAAGCGCTTCAGCGCTCAGCGCAGAAGGGTCGCTCATGCCGCCAGCCTCCTTCTCACTTCGAACAGGATCAGGGCAGCCGCCGCGGCGACGTTCAGCGACTCGACGCCTTCGCTGAGGTGGACCGTTACGAGTTTGAGGTCGGACCGAGAGAGCCCGTGCGCCTCGCTGCCGAGCACGATCATGCCCGAATTCTCTATCGGGGCCTCCGCGAGGGGCACGCCGCCCGAGGCTGAAGCACCGTAGCCGTCGAGACCTTCGAGGTCGGTCCACGAGGCGCGGGCGACCTTGAGCCGGAACACGTTTCCGGCCGACGCGCGCACGGCTTTGGCGCCATACGGGTCGGCGGAGCCTTGAAGGACGGCCAGCGCGGGTGCGCCCGCGGCGGCTGCGCTCCTGCAGATCGCGCCGACATTGCCGGGGTCCTGCACGCCGTCCAGCACGACGAGCGGCCAGCGCCGCCCGCGAGCGGCCGCGATGGCAGCCTTGGCGTCGGCCTCCTCAACCCTGGCGATCGCGATCACTCCTTGCGGCGTGACGGTCTGGCTCACGGCACGGAACACCCCGCGGCTGAGGACGACGCGCTTTTTCGAACGCGCCTCGAACTCATCTCCCTCGCGCACGGCCACGAGCTCGAGCTCCAGTCCGGCTGCCTCCGCTTGGGCGATCACGCGCGGACCCTCCAGGAGGACAAGACCTGGCTCGCGCCGTTGGGCGAGACGCCTGAGGAGGCGGACGATCTCGTTTTCCGGGCTTGAGATCAGCCTAAAGTGCTTTTTTGGCAACCTCGACCAGCTGAGCAAAGGAACCGCTGTCGCGCACGGCCAGGTCAGCCAGCACTTTGCGGTCGATCTCCACTCCTGCCTGGCGAAGGCCGTGCATGAGCTTGTTGTACGGCAGCCCCGACTGACGCGAGGCCGCGTTGATGCGCGCGATCCAGAGCTGGCGCATCTCGCGCTTGCGTCGCCTGCGGTCGCGGAACGCGTAGGCAAGCGCGTGGAGCACCGCCTCATTGGCGGGCCGGAACAGCAGCTTCTTGGAAAGGCGGAAGCCCTTGGCGCGATCGAGGATCGCCTTGTGACGGCGATGAGCCGGGACGCCTCGCTTGACTCTGGCCATGGGCTTCTAGATCCCCAGCGCCCGCCGGACCGTCTTGCGGTCGGCCTTGGACACGGGCTGCATGTTCTCGTAGTTCCGCTTGCGCTTCTTGGACTTGTGCTCGAGCAGGTGGCTCTTCCACGCGCTCGCGCGCATGAGCTTGCCTGTCTTGGTCACGCGCACTCGTTTGGCGATGCCCTTCTGGGTCTTCATCTTAGGCACTTGTGGCTGTCTCCTTGACGGCGCTCTGGCGGCTCGGCGCCAGGATCATGAAGAGGTTCTTGCCTTCGAGCAGGGGCGCACGCTCGACGACCGCGAACGGCTTAGCGTCGTCCGCGACCCGGTCGAGGATCCTTCGCCCGATGTCCTGGTGGACCATCTCGCGGCCCCTGAACATGATCGTCACCTTTACCTTCTCTCCTGCTTCGAGGAACTGCTTCAAACCCTTGAACTTCGTCTGGAAATCGTGCTCCGCGACCTTCGGCCGCAGCTTCATCTCCTTCAGCTTGGTGACGTTCTGCTTGCGGCGCTGGTCCTTTTCCTTCTTGATCGTCTCGAACTTGTAGCGTCCGTAGTCGATCAGGCGGCAGACCGGCGGGCTCGCTTGCGGCGCCACTTCGACGAGGTCGAGTCCTTTCTCGCTTGCGATGCGCAGAGCGGCGTCCAGGGAGAGCACTCCCAACTGGTTGTTCTGGTCATCGATCAG
>JBGPYE010000138.1:0-5264 GCA_041493095.1 Candidatus Dormibacteraceae bacterium | reverse complement strand
CGACGTCGGCCTCGCGAGCAAGCGCAAAGGCTTCGGCGACCGCCGCTTGCGGCATGGGTTCTCCGAACAGCACCACCGTCGGCTTGAGGAAAGTTCCGCTACACACCTTGCAGCGCGGCGGCATCTCAACGTCCAGGCGAGCCTGCACGTCGGCGCGAGGCTCCCGGTTTCCGCAGTCGAGGCACTGCACAGTGCCGCTGGATCCGTGGATCTCGATCACGTGCCGGCTGCCTGATTCCTGATGCAGCCCATCGGTGTTCTGCGTGACGACCGCGGCCAGGTGGCCGGCGGCCTCGAGCGCGGCGAGCGCGTGGTGGCCGGGGTTCGGTCGAGCCGCGAGCGCGACCCGGCCGCGGTCTTTGGACACCTTCCAATACGCGCTCGGGTCGGCCATGAAGTACTCGATGGAGGCGACCTTGACGGGGTCGTACTGCTTCCACAGACCGCCCGCGCCGCGAAAGGTCGGGATGCCGCTTTCAGCCGACACGCCGGCGCCGGTCAGCGCCACACCCTTGCGAGCCGACGACAGCAGCTCGGCCGCCTGGCGGACCGTCAAGCCCCGTCCTCTGTGACCGCGGCGACCATCGACTTCCCCTGATGTTGTCGGTAATCGGAGTAGGAGCCGAGCGCAGCGTCCGTCGGGAACTGCACCCACGGCGAATTCTTGTCCTCGCGGATCGCGGTGACCTTGAACAACCGGAACGTCTCGGCCGACTTGCCCTTGAGCTGCAGGCCAGGCATCTCATCGACTGCGATGAAGTCCGAGCACGCCTGGTATGTCGTCCAGCCGATGAGTAGGTTGAAAGCCGGCGCGGCGCCGCAGAAGCGCGACGCCGTGTTCACGGTGTCACCGAGAGCCGTGTACTGAAGCCGATCCTTGCTCCCCATGTTCCCCACGACGGCCGGTCCGCTGTTGACGCCGATGCCCCAGCTGATCGGCGGCAGGCCCTTTGAGGCAAGCCTGGCTTCAAGAACGGGAGCCTCGCTGACGAGGTCATACGCGCATCGGATCGCGAGCAGCGCGTGTTCCGGCTGGTCCACGGGCGCATTCCACAGCGCGACGATCTCGTCCCCGACGTACTTGTCGATGGTCCCGTCCCACTTGAGGATGAGCGAGCTCATCGCGTCGAGATATTCCTGGATGACGGACTGGACGTCCTCCGCGGCCATCCCTTCTGACATGGCGGTGAAGCCCCTGATGTCGACGAAGAGCAGCGTGATGTCGCGCCGCTCGCCCCTGGAGATGATGTCCTCGATCGAACGTGAAGCCGCCAGCTGCAGCACGATGCGCGGATCGACGTAGTGACCAAAGATGCGCTCCACCTTTCGACGCTCTCTTTCTTCGAGGACGTAGCGCGCAGCCAGCGAAAAAGTCGCCGCGAGGATGATCGCGATCGGCGCGTATATGGGATCGGTCAGGTATCCCAGCTGACTCAGGAGGAGTACCCCACCGTAATACAGGACGAGCACCCCAGCGGTGAACAGCATCGCCGTGCGAAAGGACAGCAGGTACACCCAAAGGGCAACGACCAGAGAGAACAGCAGCACCGATAGGACGACCGAGCTGCGTGGCTGGGCGCGGATATACCTATCGCTGAGCACCGTGCTGATCGCGTCGCCAAGGATTCGGTATCCATAGTTCTGGTTGTCCTGCATGCAGACTTTCCGGCTGCTCGGACAGAAGCCGGCCTCGTACGGGTGCGGAAAGCTGACCGCCTGCGCGTAGACGTCGCCTCCATCGATGAGCTTTGTCCCGACGATGACGATGTGGTCGGTGATCAGCTTCGGATCCGGACAGCTCGCGTTGTAGGCATCGACGTACGAGCACGACTGGCCGGAGCCGCGTGTGAAGTTGATGAGCATCTGGCCACCGACCAGCGGGATGCGATGCGATCCCAGCTGGGCTTCGGATCCATCGTCTGCGACCTTCAGCGGGCTGCCGGTGTTCGTCAGGATCCGAAGTGCCTGGAGAAAAGCCGCCTCGTTCGCTTCGTTCTCGGGACACGTCGACTGCGGTCGGAGTGGAACGCCACGGACGACGTTGGCGGCGTCAGGCGAGCCGAGGCTTCGGTCAGCGATAGCCGCCGCCACGGTGGAGAACTCCGGTCTCGGCGCGACGTCGGCCGTGCAGACCAGGACCACGTTGCCCGCCGATTTGATCGCCGCCGCAAGGAGGTCGTCGGTCTGCTCTTTTGTCTCCACGTCCACCCCTGTCAGGTGGTCGAGCGGTATGTCGAAGAGGATCACCTTCGGATGCTGCTTCGCGAGGTAGTTGATGACCCGGGCGTTGTACGAGTTCTGCCAGGGAAACGTGCCGAGCGCTTTCTGGGAGTTGGAGTCCACCTCGATGAAGGTGATGCTCGGATCCGGCGGCGGTCCTGGGAACAGCTGATCCTGCGCCGCGTAAAACGGCCGGTCGACGAGGCCGATCGAGCTGAAGGCCAGGACCAAGAACCCGGCGAGCAAGCCGGCGAGCGCAAAGCGCCAGGCCAGCCGCCAGTCGCCTACGCGCTCGCGGACCATGCGCCGCTATGTTAGGTAGCGTGCGCGTGACCGTCCCGGAATCGCGCCGGATGGTCGCGCTTTACGTCGCCGCTGGGGCTTCGTTTGCGGCCCTTTCGGCCCGTGGTCTGACTGTGCCGCTGTACGCGCACGACATCGGGGCGAGCCGGTTCGAGGTCGGTGCGCTGTTCGCTTTCTCCACTCTCGCCGCGGCGGTGGTGTCGCTTCCCTCCGGCATCCTGGTGGACCGTTTCGGCACCCGCTCCTTGCTCGGCCTCTCGTTTCTGCTCGCGGGTGCGTCCCAGCTCGCCACGGCCGCCACGCCGAGTGTCCTGCCTCTATTCATCTGGCAGGTGGTCGGCGGACTGGCGGCAGGCGCACAGCTGGCGGCGCTCTTCAGCGCGGTCACCGAATCCACCCCGGCCGGCCGCCTCGGACGCTCCATGGGCTGGCTGACCTTCTCGATGCAGGCGGGATTCTTCCTTGGACCGTCGATCGCCGGCATCGCGCTGCGCTGGATCGACATCAGGACAGACATCGCTGTCACCACTGCCCTCCTCCTTTTTGCCATCCCGGGCGCGCTGGCCGCGAGCGGGACGCGGCAGCAGACCGGTCATGGGTTTTCGCTGCGCGCCCCTCTGCGCGCGCTGTTCAGGCAGCGCGCGTTTGTGCCGGTGACGATCGGGCTCATCGCCACGACGCTCGTCTGGGGCACCCTCGGCGCGTTTCTTCCTGTGTTCGGCAAGGAGGCGCTCGGGCTGCCGAGCGCTGAGGTGGGCTACCTGCTCGCCCTTCAGGCCGTCGTCAACGGCCTTTCACGGCTGCCGGCCGGCCGCATCGTGGACCGGGCCCGTCACCGCTGGCCGATCGTCTTTGTCGGCGTGATCGCAGGTTCGGCGGCCTGCGCCGTGCTCGGACACCTGACCGGCTTTCTCGGACCGGCGCTCGTGCTCGCGCTAACCACGCCCTTCGTAGCCACGGCCTTCGTCGCCATCGGAGTCGTATTCGCCGACCTTTCCGCCAGCTCGACGCGCGGCGTGACGATGGGCATGTACGGAACGATCCTTTTCGTCGGGCTCTCGTTAGGACCTCTCGTGTTCGGCCCCGTGGTGCAGAATGCCGGCTACGCCGCCGGTTTCACGACCTGTGCTGTGGTCGCTTCCGCGCTCGCGGTGGTGATGGCAGCGATACACGCGGAGCCGCTCCGGGGCCGCTCCGAAGCTCCTCTGCCTCCACCTTCGCCTGGGACTTGAGATATTCGGCCAGGACGCCCCGATGGCTGGGAAAGGCCAGCTCGGGGAGCGAATCGAGCTGGAACACGCCGACCTCAAGCATCTCGGCGCCCCGCTTCAGGCGCGCCCCATCGGCAAGCCTGCCGCGATAGGAGATGCCGACCATGCTCGGCGCCCCGGTTTTGGCGATGTGATACACGCCAATCAGTCCGGTCAGCTCGACCTCGGCGCTGATCTCCTCGAGGCACTCGCGCATCGCGGCAGCTGCCGGACCCTCGTCGTCGTTCACGAATCCGCCGGGCAGACACCAGAGCCCGTAGCCCGGCTCGATTGACCGTCGCCCCAGGACTATGCCGCCGTCCACCTCGACGACCACGGCGGTCGCCACCTTCGGGTCGCGCCACAGGACGAAGCTGTCGTTCGGGCAGGCTTCGAGCTCGCGACCGTCGATAACGCGCGACACCAATGGAGCGCCGCAGTTGACGCAGAAGTGACCCACTCCAGCCGTGGACTGTACCGGCCGGACGCGTCGCAGATCGGGGCAGGCGACCGCAAGGTCGCCGGTCCGGGCGCCTAGGCGAAGGAAGGGGTGGCGCAAGGAGGAGCGCACACCTTTGGGGTCCCTGCGCCGTGGTCGCGCGGGGGCAGCGACGCGGCGCCAGGCCCCCTGACGCACGCATCGGCGCCCTGAGCCCCGATATGCGGCGTGGCTGGCCGGGACAGGCCACTAGGAGATTACGACGTGGTCGTCAGCTAGACGTGCTGCTGCTGCTGCTTGGCCGGGATGGCCTTCATGTCGGCGACCCGAACCTGGTTGCGGCCGCCTTGCTTGGCGGCATAAAGCGCCTGGTCGGCGCGCTCCATCAACGTGGTGAAGAGCGCCGGCTCGTCGGTGGCCGCGACGCCGATGCTGATGGTGAGCTTCAGCCCACCAGGGAAAGTTGCGGCCGCGACCTTCGCACGAATGCGCTCGGCGAGCGTCCGCGCGCCTGCGTCGGTCGTTTCATGGAGGATCAACCCGAACTCTTCTCCTCCGTAGCGCGCGCACACGTCTGACTCGCGCGCACTGTGCTCGAGGATCTGGGCCAGCTCGGCCAGGACCGCGTCGCCGTTCAGGTGGCCGTAGGTGTCGTTGACCTGCTTGAAATGGTCGAGGTCGATCATCATGAAAGCGATCGCCTTGTGGTGGCGCCGCGCGCGCTGCATCTCCTGCAGGAATCGCTGCGCCAGAGCGCGCCGGTTTGGAAGCTTGGTCAGCTCGTCGGTGAGCGCGTTCTCCTCCTGGGCATGGAAAAGCTGCGCGTGACGGATGGCGATCGCCGCCTGCGATGCGACACCGTTGAGCAGGTCGGCCTGGTCCTCGGTGAGCTCGCGCCAGGCGTTGAGGTAGAGCTCCATCGCCCCCATCAGCTGGCCGGAGCGCTGCACGGGAACGACCAGGACGTGCTGCGGATGGCCGCCTCCCTCGATGCCGGGTGCCGTCCGCTCGTCCAGCTTGACCACCAGGGGACGCATGGCCGCGATCGCGGT
>JBGPYE010000220.1:0-3566 GCA_041493095.1 Candidatus Dormibacteraceae bacterium | reverse complement strand
AGGGGCATCGCCGTCGCCACGGTCGTCATCACCTGGGGCTTTGGGGCGTACGTTTTGATACGGCGGATCCGCCGGGGTCCGCAGCACTGATGGCGGATCACTCACATTCGCCAACGTCAAAGAAGGTGCTGGTCGCCGTGGGCGGCCAGGGAATCGACGCGGAGACTGTGAGGCTCGCCTGCCAGATGACGGATCCGCATGGCGGGAAGCTGTACGGCGTCCACATCATCGAGGTGAACAGGTCGCTGCCGCTCGGGGCGGTGCTCGACGAGGTGGTTGAGCGGGGCGAGAAGATCCTGGACGAGGTGGAGCAGCTTGCGGCCCAGTCTCATCTGGCCGTGGAGACCGAGCTGGTCCAGGCGCGCGACACCGGCCCTGCGCTCGTGGACGAGGCGGTCGAGTGGGGCGCCGACCTGATCGTCATGGGCCTGCCTTACAAGCGGCGTTTCGGCGAGTTCAACATGGGCAAGACGGTCCCGTACGTGCTGAAAAATGCCAACTGTCGGGTGATGTTGTTCCGGGAGCACCGCGAACACTCGGACTGAGCGGCCGCACTACTTCCGTCGCCTCTGGGCCGAGCTCGGTCGCCTGGGCGGCGAGCACGACGCCTTCATCAAGGTCATCATCGTCGAGCGCATCGTCAAAGCGATCGTTTTGATCGCACTCGCCATCGGCCTTTTGTTGGCCGGAGAGAAGGGGTGGCTCGCCACGTGGGCGGAGTACGCCCGGGACCAGCTCAACCTCGCCGCGGGGCACGGGATCATCGTCCAGCTGCTCCTGCGCGTACTCGTCTTCATCGGAAACTTCAGTCACGTCAACGTGGTGGCCATCGCCGCCATCGCCTATGCGCTGCTCGAAGGCACTGAGGGCGTGGGCCTGGCGATGCGACGTCGCTGGGCCGAGTACCTGACTGTGATCGCGACCGGCTTGCTGATTCCCTACGAGCTTTACGAGGTCATCCGGCACGTGACGCTTTTCAAGGTCGGAGCCCTGCTGCTGAACCTAGCCGTCGTGGGCTACCTTGCCTACCGCAAGCGATTGTTTGTGGGCATCTGAAGCCGGGGTCAGCCACGAGCATCTGAAGCCGGCGCGGTGGGTGACGTACCTGACCAGCGCCACCAGGGTCTTGAGGCCGTAGACGGTCGACGTGCTGAAGCTGACCGAGCTCGCGTCCTCGTGGTACTTGCCGATCGCGGGGACCTCGCCGATCTTGAACCCGAAAGCGGCGGCCTGGATCAGGACCTGCGTGTCGAAAACGAAATCGTTGCTGTTCTCCAGGAACGGAATCGCCTCGAGGAAGCGCCTGGAGTAGGCGCGATAGCCGGTGTGGTACTCGGAAAGGTGGAGGCCCAGCACACGGTTCTCGGCCGAGGTCAAAAAGCGATTGCCGATGCGCTTCCACCAGGGCATGCCGGCCTTCGCCGGGTCCAGGCCGAGCCAGCGCGAGCCGAGCACGATGTCGGCGTCGCCATCCTCGATGACCTTGCAGAGGTTCGGGATGATGGCCGGGTCGTACTGGCCGTCGGGGTGGAGCATCACCACCACGTCGGCGCCCATCTCGAGCGCCTGGCGGTAGCAGGTCTTCTGGTTCCCTCCATAGCCGAGGTTTCGCTTGTGGCGGATCACATCCAGCCTGAGGGCAGTAGCGACGCTGACGGTTGCGTCGGCGCTGGCGTCGTCAACGAGCAGAATCCGGTCGGCGTGGCCTTGCGGGATGTCGCCGACGACCTCCACGAGCGTCTTGGCGGCGCGATAGGCGGGCAGCACTATGACGCGCCGCGGCCGAGGTCCGCTCCAGGTGAGCTCACCGAGCGGGATCGGATCCGGCCGCACCGACATTCGCTCGACGGTCAGGTAGGCGGCTACGAGCAAGGCGCCCAGAGCGGCCGACCACAGGTTGATCGCGAGCGTCAGGTTGATCGCGGCGTACGCGACGACGAGGACCGCAGCTGCGGCGCGCGGCCAGCGGAGCCGCCCAGCCAGCGCAAGGTCCGCCAGGGCAAAGCCTGGAATGACCAGCAGCGCGAGGTCATGGACGTTCTGGTGCGGGCTCAGGACCAGGGAGGCGGCGACCGCCAGGGCGAAGTCGAGGCGGGGCTTGTCCGGGCGCCAGCTGAGCGAGAGAGCCACGAGCGCCAGCAGAAGCAGCAGGATCACGACTGCAACCGCCTTCCCCCCACCCGGCAGCGCCTCGAGGATGTTGCGGAGCGAGTAGACGGCGGTGTCCGTGTAAACGAGCTGGCCGCCCGTGGGCAGCTTGCCGCCGAACGCCCAAGCCCCGACTGCGCCGAGGTAGCTCCAGACCGCGGCCAAACCGAAACCTGCCACCGACACCAGCCCCAGCGCGGCGACAACGGCCGCGAAACCCGCCAGGGCGCGCCAAGCACGGCGGGCGAGGAACAGGACCGGTATCAGGAGGAGCAGCTGTGGCTTGCTGAGCGCGAGGGCGCTGAATATCCCCGCCCAGCCATGCCGGCCGCGCGCCCATGCGGCATAGGCGGCCGCCAGAGGCACCAGGACGACGAGGTCGGACTGGCCTTGCAGCACCGTGACGAAAAGCGGGAAAAAGCCGGCGATCAGAGCGCTTGCCACGAAGGCTGCGCGCCCGTGGATGGTCAGGCTGCTCCGGACCAGCAGGGCGATCAAGGCGACGCCGAGCAGTAGGTTGAAAGCCGCCATCGCGTAATAGGCCTGCTGGTAGCTCAGCGCAGCGAGCGGCGCGATGAGCAGCGTGTAGTACGGCGGGTGAAAGTAGGGCAAAACGATGAACCGGTCAGCGGCCTGGCCGGTGACCTGCAGCTCGAACTGCTTCTGCAGCGCGAGGTCGTAAACGGCCGAGCCGCCGTTGAGCACGTACAGCTTTGCCGCTGCGTAAAAGGAGAAGAAGTCGGGTCCGACAAGGGTGCCGCGGACGAGGTTGACCCAGATGGCCGCCCAGGCGACGAATGAGCCGACGCCCACCCCGGTGGCGGCGGCGTAGGCGATGCGCACGAGGCGCGGGCTCATCGCCCGGTTTCGAGTCGGAGGGCGAAGCGTTCCGGGAGCTTGGCTTTCCTGATCGCCCGCTGCGCACCCTTGATGTCGTAGCGGATGCGTCGGAACTCGAAGGTCTTCAGGTCCGTGTCCCAGACGCCGTAGCTCGCCGTCGGGCTCCCGTCCCTCGGCTGCCCGACGCTGCCAGGGTTCACCAGAGCGGGGCCCTTGAGATGGAACGTGTCGACGCGGTATTCGTGTGTCACGGCACCGTCAGCCAGTCCAAAGATGCCGGGCACGTGGGTGTGTCCGTGGAAGCAGATGCCGCCATCGATCAGCTCGAGGTTCGCATGTGCGACCGCGGTGTCCAGCACGTATTCGTAGATGTGATCGCGCGGGCTTGCGTGCACCAGCAGCACGTCGTGCTCGACCTGGCTGTCCGGCAGCTCCCGCAGCCACTCCAGTCGCTCCGCGCCGAGGATGTCGATCGTCCAGCGCACGACCGATGCGGCGTCCTCGTTGAACCATTCGAGGATCTCTGGGTCCGTACACGCGCGGTCGTGATTGCCGACGAGGGTCGGCCAGCCTTGCTT
>JBGPYE010000230.1:0-3385 GCA_041493095.1 Candidatus Dormibacteraceae bacterium | reverse complement strand
CGCCCTGCTCGACACGGTGACCGCGCGCCGCGAGCGCATGGCAGATGAGATCAAGCGCAACGTGAAGATCATCGAGACCACGCTGGCAACGTTCGGCGTCGAATGCAAGGTTATCGGCGTCAATCCCGGCCCAGCGGTGACGCAGTACGAGATTCAGCCAGGTCCTGGAGTCCAGGTGAAGCGGATCACCGCCCTGAGCAACGACCTGTCGCTTGCCCTGGCCGCGGCGCCCCTCCGGATCGAAGCCCCGATCCCGGGCAAGTCAGCGGTCGGCATCGAGGTCCCCAACAAGTCCGCAAGCCTCGTCACGATCCGCGAGGTGTTGGAGACCGCGGCGTTCCGCGAAGGTACGAACAAGCTGGCGCTCGGCATGGGCAACGACGTTTCCGGCCAGTCGATCGTCGCGGACCTGACGCGCATGCCGCACCTCCTCATCGCCGGCGCGACCGGCCAGGGCAAGAGCGTGTGCATCAACGCTTTGATCACCAGCCTTTTGTTTCAGGTGACCCCAGAACATATGCGCCTTCTCCTGATCGACCCGAAGCGCGTCGAGCTGACCGGGTACAACGGGCTGCCGCACCTGGCGCTGCCGGTGCTCGTCGAGTCGCACCAGGCGGCCGCTGCGCTGCGATGGGCCGTGGCCGAGATGGACCGGCGCTACAAGATGTTCTCGGCCGAGGGCGTGCGCAACATCGCGGCCTACAACGAGAAGGCGACGCAGCGCCTCGCGCGCGAGCTGCCCTACATCGTGATCGTCATCGACGAGCTGGCCGACCTGATGATGGTCGCCGCGGGCGAGATCGAAGAGCTCATCTGTCGAATCGCGCAGCTGGCGCGAGCGGTCGGCATCCACCTCATCATTGCGACGCAGCGACCTTCGACCGACATCATCACCGGACTGATCAAGGCCAACATCCCGTCGCGCATCGCGTTCGCGGTCGGTTCGCAGGTTGACAGCCGCGTCATCCTCGACACCGGCGGCGCCGAAAAGCTGCTGGGTCGCGGCGACATGCTCTACCAGCCGGTCGATGCCGGCAAGCCGACGCGCATCCAGGGCGCATTCGTCAGCGACCCGGAGGTCGAAGCCGTTGTCAACTTCTGGAAATCGCAAGGCGGACCGCGGTACATGGAGGAGATCCTCGAAGAGGGCCCGGGCTCGGAGTGGGAGAGAGGGGAGACCTCGGAGCGCAAGCTCGACCCGCTGTTCGCGCGTGCCTCGCGGGCGGTGGCCGCCGAAGGGTCCGCTTCCGTTTCGCTGGTGCAACGCAAGTTCAACGTGGGCTACTCGCGCGCCGGTCGCATTGTCGACCAGCTCGCCGAGCACCGCGTGGTCGGAAGCTACCAGGGATCGAAGTCGCGAGAGGTGCTGATGACGCTGCCCGACGTGGATGAGCTGCTGGAGAGACTGGGCCTCGAATGAGACTTGGGGAGGTCCTTGCTGCCAAGCGCGGCGAACGTGGCCTCACCATCGAGCAGGCGGCGGCAACGACCCGGATCCGCGCGCATTACCTGAGCGCTCTCGAGTCCGACGAGCTCGAGCGGTTGGCCGCGCCGGTCTACGCCAAGGGCCACCTCCGGACGTATGCGCGCTACCTCGGCCTCGACCCGGAACCGCTCGTGAAGATGATGAAGACCGAAGCGCAGGACCCGCATCGCCTGCTCAGCATCGGCGGCCACGTCGCGCGACCCCGGGTGGTCCTCACCGCCCCCGTGATCGTCGCCGCGGGAATCGTCCTGCTGGCCGGAGCTTTCGGCGGCTACGCGTGGCGGCAGATCCAGGTTGATCAACGACCTACGGGGAGCCCGCCATCGGTACAGGTCGGCGGGGTCACACCGGCGTCGACGCCGGCGCCCACACCCAGGCCGCAGACGAAGCCCATCGTGGTCGAGGTTCGGGTCACCGAGGAGGTCTGGATCAACGTATTCGTCGACGACCGGCCGCAATACGCGGATGCAGGAAAGACCCTGCCCGCCGGGTCTGTCGTCTACTTCAGCGGCGTGGACATCAAGATCACGAGCGGCAAGGCGGGGTCAACGTTCATCTCAATCGACGGCCGCGGGATCGGAGCGATGGGCACGGGAGTGGCGACCAGGGACTTCACGTCGCAAACTTAGACAAGAGTTGAACATCCCTAACGGACTGACGCTGAGCCGGCTGGCGGCGATCCCTTTGCTCATGGCTCTGCTGCTCATCGACTTTCCCGGCCACGACCAGGTCGCCGCGGCGCTCTTCATCGTCTTCTCGCTGACGGACACGCTCGACGGCCAGATCGCCCGCCGGCGCGGGACGGAAAGCGATTTCGGGAAGTTCCTAGACCCGCTGGCGGACAAGCTCTTCGTGCTGTCGGTGCTGATCGTGCTGGTGCAGGAACACCTGGTGGCGGCCTGGGTGGTGGTCGTGATCTTCTCGCGCGAGCTGATCATCACGATCCTGAGGTCGGTCGCGTCGACGCAGGGCCGGGTGATCGGCGCCGCTCCGCTCGGCAAGACCAAGACGGTGATGCAGATGAGCGCCGTCACGCTGCTCATCCTGCAGCGTCCCTACCCGGTCCTCGTCCCGCTCGCGGAGCTCGCAGTCGTCATCGCGGTCGTGTTCACGATCTGGAGCGGCCTGGACTACGTCTGGCGGTTCCGGCACCTGATCATGCCGTTCGACACCGTACGCAGGCCCGGTCGTGCTGCCCCCAGCGGAGGAGCGCCCGGCGCGGAGGAGACCGGTGATCCGCCGGCTCGCGAGCTTGGCGAGGTGCTGCGCAAGGGCGGCCTCACGGTGTCCGTCGCGGAGTCGTGCACCGGAGGCATGGTCGGGAGCCTGATCACCGACGTGCCCGGCAGCTCGGCATATTTTCTCGGCGGCGTGATCGCGTACTCGGACGACGTCAAGCGAGACCAGCTCGGTGTCCCGGCATCATTGCTCAAACGCGTTGGCGCTGTGAGCAGCGAGGTGGCGAAGGCCATGGCGGAAGGAGTCCGCTCGCGATTCGGCACCGATCTGGCCGCCGGCGTGACGGGGATCGCAGGACCGGACGCCGACGGCTCAGGCAAACCGGTCGGCCTGACCTACATCGCAATCGCCTCGACCCGTGGATCGTCGTCTCACGAGTACAGGTTCACCGGCAACCGCTGGTCCAACCGACGCCAGGCGGCAGTGGAGACGCTGCGGCTGCTGGCGGAAGAGGCACTAGTGAGCGCAAGGCTGAAAACTGCTTGACGGGCGAACACCTGTTCGCTACACTCTCGCAACGGCTGTTAAGGACGTTGATTTCAACTCCACGACATACAACACTCGCCGCAACCACTTAGGAGGTATTCACGACATTGGAAAAGGAAAAAGAGAAGTCCCTCGACTCAGCGATGGCCCAGATCGTCAAGAGCTACGGGAAGG
>JBGPYE010000169.1:0-4721 GCA_041493095.1 Candidatus Dormibacteraceae bacterium | reverse complement strand
GTGGGTAAACGCATCGCGGGTTAGACGGCCTGGCGAAGCCAGGCCTACTAGCAACGTATGAGGATCCTCGTCACCGGCGCCGCCGGTTTCATCTGCGGCTACCTGGTTGCGGACCTCCTGCAGGCCGGCCACGAGGTCGTCGGCGTCGACAACTTCAGCAAATACGGCCCGGTCAAGCGCAGTTTCGACGATGACCCGCATTACCGTCTCGTCGAGGGCGATGCAAAGGACGCAAAGCTGCTGACCGAGCTGGCGGCTGAGTGCGACCAGGTCGTCGCCGGGGCCGCAATGATCGGCGGGATCTCCTACTTCCACGAGTTCGCCTATGACCTGTTAGCCGAAAACGAGCGCATCTGTGCCGCCACCTTCGACGCGGCGATCAGTGCCCACCAACACGGCCGGCTTCAGAAGATCACGGTCATCTCCAGCAGCATGGTGTTCGAATCCGCGACGGTCTTCCCCACCCCCGAGGGCGCCCAGCGCACGAGTCCCCCACCCCGGTCGACCGAAGGCTTCCAGAAGCTGGCGACGGAGTTCTTCGCCCACGGCGCTCACGAGCAATACGGCCTTCCGTTCACCATCGTGCGTCCGTTCAACTGCGTCGGCATCGGCGAGCGCCGAGCATTGCGCGACCACCAGGTGATGAGCGGGAACGTCAAGCTCGCGATGAGCCACGTCGTGCCGGACCTCGTGCAGAAGGTGTTGAAGGGACAGGACCCGCTGCACATCCTCGGCGACGGTAGCCAGGTGCGGCACTACACCTACGGAGGAGACCTCGCGCGTGGCATCCGCATGGCAATCGAATCGGAAAGGGCTTTGAACGAGAATTTCAACCTCTCGACCGCTCAGTCCACGACCGTGCGAGAGCTGGCCGAAGTGATCTGGCGCAAGGTCAACGGCCCCGACCGCCCCCTCAATCTCGTTTCCGATCCGCCCTACGAGCACGACGTGCAGATGCGCGTGCCCGACGTGCGCAAGGCAAAAGATGTGCTCGCCTTCGAGGCCACCACCTCGCTGGAGGAGATGCTCGACGAGGTGATCCCCTGGATTCGCGAAGAGATCAAGGTGGGTCGCATCTGAGCGAACAGACGCCGGTGCTCAGCGTTGTGATCCCGGTCTACAACGAGGGCGAGAACGTCGTTGCGACTCTGCGCGGCGTCGTGGAACGCACCCACATGCGGCCGCTCGAGGTGCTGGTCGTGCACGACTTCGACGAGGACAGCACCGTGCCAGTGGTCAAACGCCTCCAGGCCGAGATCCCTGAGCTGCGCCTCCATCGCAACACGCTGGGACGCGGCGTGCTGAACGCGATGAAGTCGGGCCTACGCGCGGCGCGGGCCGCGTATGTGGTCGTGACGATGGGCGATGGCTCGGACGACGCCAACGACATCGATCCGATGTATGAGCTCGCGCGCGCCGGGGCCGACGTGGTGGCAGGGTCGCGCTACATGCGTGGCGGCCGGCAGTTGGGCGGACCTTTGCTCAAGCGAACGCTGTCGCGCATCGCGGGCCTGTCGCTCCACTGGCTTGGAGGCGTGCCTGTGCATGACGCAACAAGCAACTTCCGGCTCTATTCGAAACGGCTCCTAAACCAGGTGACGATCGAGTCGACCGGCGGCTTCGAGCTCGGCATGGAGCTCACCGTCAAGGCGCACCTGCTCGGAATGCGCGTGGCCGAGGTACCGACGACGTGGCGCGACCGCACGGCGGGCCAGAGCAGATTTCGCCTGTGGCAGTGGCTGCCGCGTTACCTGAAGTGGTACTGGCGCGGAATGAGAGGAAGATTCGGTACCACTCGCTAGGATTGCGCCCGTGAGGCGGATCCTCTGCACCGTACCGATCATCGCAGTCGCTCTGGTGCCCCTTTCGGTGGCAGCGGAATACACGCCATCGCCGAGCCTCGACCAGGTGCTCGTGGCCCCGCCCCTCGGTTACACCGAGCAGAGCCTGACGACATTCCCCCACGGGCGATTCACCATCCAGCAATACGCGGCGACCTACGGGCCGAACATCGCAGAGGTTGAAATCGTCCTGCAACAAGACGGTTTCGTCGACGGCTTCAGCACGCTCTGGATCCAGAAGGTCACCCGGCGCGGGATGATCGAGTGGGTCATGGCCTTCTCAGGTGAGAAGGGTGCGAGGAGCTTTCTCTCTTACATCGACACCTCGAGCAAACAGGATCCGGGCTACAAGCACGCGGATTCCATCACCGGCATCGACCCCTATTGGGGCGAACACGAGGTCTACCCGAGCGGAGATGTTGCGGACTGGTTTGGCTTTGTCAAAGGCAACGACCTGTTTGTCGTCGGCTTCGAATCGACCAAAGACGACATCCTGGACCTCGCGACCAGCTACGCGAAAAAGCTTTACGACTCGGCCCCGGCTTCAACGATCGCGCCCGCGGACTGGCCCGAAAATGGTGGAACCGGCAATACTCGGGAACCAACCTTTGCTCTCGGCGGCTTCATCGTCTTTGCCCTCGTCCTTGCTCTCATCGCCGGACTGATCGGCCTGACCGTAATCCTGGTCGGACGCCGAAAGCCGGTTGCTGCCGCGAAGCTGACATCCGACAGGCGCTACTGGTGGGACGGGCAGTTCTGGAGAGACACTTTCGTCCAGGCTCCGCCAATGGCCAAACGATCAGCCGATGGCCGCTTCTGGTGGGACGGCCAGGAGTGGCGTCCGGTGCCTTAGCTGATTGTTTTCAGGGGGCGGTAGTTCCGCTTGTAGTAGTCCCAGTACTCGCCCGACTTGAGCGGGCGCCACCACTCGGGGTGCTTCTGGTACCAGCTGACCGTGCGCTCCAGCCCTTCCGCAAGGTTGACTTTGGGCTCCCAGCCGAGCTCAGTGACTCTCGTGATGTCGACCGCGTAGCGGTAGTCGTGGCCAGGGCGGTCGGCGACGAACTCGATCAGACTTTTCGGCTTGCCGATGATCTCGAGCACGGCCTCCGCGACCTGTAGGCCAGAGGTCTCCACCCCGGTGCCGACGTTGTACACGCCGCCGATCGGCGCTTCGTGCAGGACCGTGTCGATGGCGCGGCAGTGGTCTTCGACATAGATGTAGTCCCTGACTGCCGACCCGTCCTTGTACAGGGGTAGCGGCATGTCGTCGATCGCGTTCGTCACCAGGACAGGGATCAGCTTCTCCGGGTACTGGTAAGGACCGTAGTTGTTCGATCCGCGCGTGACGAGCAGCGGCAGCCCGAAGCTTTCCGCGTAGGCGCGGGCGAGGTGCTCGCCGCCCGCCTTGCTCGCCGAATAAGGGCTTCGGGGCTTGAGCCCATCGTCTTCACGCGACCGCCCGGCGGCCACGTCTCCATAGACCTCGTCGGTGCTGATAAGCAGGAAGACCTCGTGGTGGTGCTTGCGTGCAGCCTCACACAGGACGGCGGTGCCGCGCACGTCCGTCTCGATGAACGCGAACGGATCCATGAGCGAGCGATCCACATGTGTCTCGGCGGCGAAATTGACTATTGCGTCGACCTCGGCGGCCAGCGACTCGACGAGCTCGACGTCGCAGATGTCGCCATGCACGAATCGGTAACCGAGCCGGCCTTCGAACTCAGCCAGGTTGGCCAGGTTCCCGGCGTAGGTCAGCTTGTCGAGCACGGTGACCTGGACGTCCGGCCGGGTCGTTCGGATCAGGCGGACGAAGTTGGAGCCGATGAAACCTGCGGCTCCGGCGACCAGGAGCCGGTTCAACGAACGTGAGGTCACTTGATCGTCGGTCCCGCGGTCCAGTCGTAGCCGATCGTCGGGTCGTCGTGCGGGATCCTGCCCTCGTCATCCGGTGCGTACACGCTGGACGTGACATAAAGGATGTGGCTGAGCTCCAGCGCGCGGCATCCGTGCGCGACGCCAGGCGGAATCTTGAGACACGTCGCGTTCAGGTCACCCATCAGGAACTCCATCAGCTTGCCCCTCGTCGGCGAGCCGTCGCGTGTGTCGTAGAGCGCGACCTTGAGCGCACCGAGCACGTACCACCAGTCGGTCTGCCGCTGGTGGATGTGCCAGGCCTTGGCGGTGCCCTGATACATGAGGGAATGGCTCCACTGGCCGAATCGATCGAAGAATTCGTCGGTCTCGCGAATCACCTCTCGGAAAAAGCCGCGCTCGTCTGAGTGTGTGACCAGCTCCTTCAGCACTACGCCCTCGATGGCACCAGATCTCGGCGTCATTCTTTGTTGGCTCCATTCGCGCGCACCCAGTCATGTTCGTCGTAGTAGGCGTCCATGGATTCGCCGGCGTCCCCCCAGTGACCGTCGAGGATGTCGTACTCCATCAGGCCGCGCTCGACGTACCAGTTGTTCACGTCGGTGATCTCGAGCTCGCCGCGCCCGGAGGGCTTGAGCCCGGGCAGCACCGTCCACACCGTGTCGTCGTAGAAGTACACGCCCGTGACCGCGAATTCGCTCGGCGGCTGCTCGGGCTTCTCGATGATGCGCTCGATGCGGCGGCTCCCGTTCAGCTGAGCCACGCCCAGGTGGCGGAGGTGCTCAGGGTCGGTTTCTTTGGAGAGGACGACGCGGGCGCCGCGCTCCTGCTTGCGGAAAGCGTCGACGCAATGACGGATCGACCGGCCGAAGATGTTGTCGCCGAGCAGGACTACGACGCGATCGCCGCCCACGAACTTCTCCGCGAGGCCGAGCGCCTCGGCGATGCCGCCCGGCTTGTCCTGGTACGCGTAGAACAGCCGGTCGATGCCGAACTCCTGGCCGT
>JBGPYE010000179.1:0-4516 GCA_041493095.1 Candidatus Dormibacteraceae bacterium | reverse complement strand
GCTCGAAGCGGGCGATGGTCATCGACCTCTTGCAGCTCGCTCACTCAGACGGAGACCTGATCGAGATCATCGGTCGATTCGCAAAAGAAACGGATCCGGCCAAGAAGTTGAGGCTGGGCGTCTCGTTCAACCGAATCTTCTACGAGCGGGCTGCCGACGTCTACCGGATCCTTCTGGGAGCGGCCGCCAGCGACCCCAAGATCGCCGAACTCGAGCAAGTAGCGGAAGAGGAGCGCCGGCAGCGCTGCGCGGGCATGGCCCGTGGGTGGGCACGCGCGGGCACCCTTCGAAAGGGCGTCACGCAGCGAGAAGCGACAGATGTCCTGTTCACGCTCACAGGACCAGAGGTCTTTCGTCTGCTCGTGACGAGATCAGGCTGGACGGCCGTTGAATACGAGGACTGGCTCCTGATGAGTCTCGAGTCTTTTCTGTTGGGCAGGGCGCTGCACCCGGTGGTCGGCGCCTCTCGTCCAGCGGTCAGGCGACCGCCCAGAGCTACCAAAGCGCACTGACCCGGGGCCCACCCAATCTCTATTCCTTCTGCGATACCAAGCAAGGATCCGGGGGCTGCGGCCGAGGACGCGCAGGGCGAGCAACCACTCCGCGATCAGGGGCTGGAGTCGGTCCGCGAAGCGCAACCGGCGCCTCTGCTCGTGGCGGTTACCTCCTTTCCGGCTCCAAGTTCGGCTGCCGGTGCGTCAGCCAGGTATCGGAGCCTAGGGCTTGGGTAGGCCGGACACGCCGGCCATCATCAGCCCAATGCCCTCGCGGGTCGTCGTGCGCGGGTCGACCTCATTTGTCACCGCTCCCTCGTACATGACGAGAATCCGGTCCGAGATGCTCATCAGTTCCTCGAGGTCCTCGGAAATGAGCAGAACTGCAGTCCCGGCGTCGCGCTGCCGAATGAGCCGCTCGTGGATGTACGCGGAGGCCGAAACGTCGATGCCGCGCGTCGGCTGGGCGACCACCAGAACCTTTGGTGAGCCGGACAGCTCGCGGGCCATGATGAGCTTCTGGATGTTCCCACCGGACAGGTGACCGGCCAGCGTGTCCAGGCCTGGAGTCCTGACATCGAACTCCTTCACCAGCTCCGCGCAGTGACTTCGAATGGCGTGGTTGCGAAGGAAGCCCCACCGTGCGAACGACGGGCCCGAGCTGTCGACGAGGACGAGATTTTCGGCCACACTGAAGTCCCCGATCACCGCATCTCGCATGCGTTCTTCAGGGACATAAGCTAGGCCCGAAGCACGGACCGCGGCCGGGCTTCGGCCCGTCAAGTCCTTCCCGGCTATCCGCACCGTACCGCCTGTCGGCTTCCGGAGACCAGCGATCGCGTCGGCCAGTTCGCGTTGCCCGTTTCCAGAAACGCCAGCGATCCCTACGATCTCACCGGAACGGACCTGCAACGACAACCCGCGGACGGCCTCCACGCCGCGGTCACTAGTCACCCTTAGGTCGTCGACCGCCAGCTGGACCCCACCGGGATGACGGTCGGCCGGGACCTCCACGGCCGGGACCTGGTGTCCGACCATCATCGTGGCGAGCTCGTCACGGGTCGCTCCGGCACCGTGCACTGTTGCGATCTTGCGTCCGCCCCGCAGCACGGTGATGCGGTCGGACAGCACGAGGACCTCGTTGACCTTGTGTGAGATGAATACGAGCGATAGCCCGTTGCGCACCATCTGCTTCAGGACCATGAACAGGTCGTGGACCTCTTGCGGTGTGAGCACTGCGGTCGGCTCGTCCAGGATGAGCAGGCGCACCTGGCGGTAGAGAGCTTTGATGATCTCGACCCGCTGCCGCTCACCGACCGAGAGTTGCCAGACGTACGCCTGCGGGTCGACGCGCAGACCATAGGTCTCCGACAGCTCGTGAATCCGCTTCGACACCCGGTCGAGATCGGTCAACGGTCCCCGGGATGACCTGTACCCGAGAGCGACGTTCTCGGCCACCGTCAGGGTCTGTACGAGCATGAAGTGCTGGTGGATCATGCCGATCCCGGCTTGAATCGCCACCGCCGGGGAGCTGATCTGCACAAGGCGACCCTGGAGGCGGATCTCACCAGCGTCCGGCCGGTACAAGCCGAATAGGATCCGCATCAAAGTGCTCTTGCCGGCGCCGTTCTCCCCGAACAGAGCGTGGATCTCGCCGGGCAGCATGTCAAAGTCGACGTTGTCGATGGCCAGCACACCTGGAAAGCGCTTGGTCACGCCGTGCATTGCGAGCAGCGGTTCGTTCGCGAACCGCTGCTCCTCAATGGTCACAGATGGCACTGTTTCTTGGCTCAGTTGGTCGGTACCGTGATGGCCCCGCTGATGATCTTGGCGACGACGGCGTCTCCGCCACTCCTCACTGATGCAGGCAGCGCGTAGGACGGGTTGTAGACGATCTTCTCGCCGTCGTTTCCCAAAGTGATGGTGTAGGTCGCTCCGCCGAGCACGCCGCCGCGAATCGCGGTGACCATCTGCTTCACGATTCCGGTCCAGTCGTACACCTGGCTCGCCACGACCTGTGAAGAAGCTAGAGACGACTGGTCCCACTGGGTCCCGAACCACGCCACGTTCTTGTTCTTCGCGACGCCGATTGCGCCGACGACCGACTGCGAGGTTCCGGTGAGTACGTCGGCTCCCGCTGAGATGTTTGAAGTGGCCGCAGCGGACATCAGAGTCGTGTCGCTGAACGATCCTGTGAAGCTCACGCGCACCGTCACGCTCGAGACGGCTGCCACCGCGCCTGCCTTGAAGCCCACGACGTAAAGGTGCGCGTCACCGACGTCGATCGGCCCGATAACACCAAGCACCTTGGACTTGCTGAGCAGGGCAGCCTCATACCCCAGGACGTAGCCGCCCTCCTGCGAATTCGCCTGGTAAGCGAACACGTTCGGCTGGCCGAAGGTCACCCCAGAGGTACCCCATGCGAACGAAGTCTTCGGAAACTGCGGCGCAAGCTGCTGGACGGTGCCCCCGTACTGGGAACCGTGGGCGATGATCAGGTCGTAGCCAGTGGCCGCGTACTGATGCATCGCGTTGGCTGCGTCTGCGACGTTGAACGCGTTGTCGGTAACGGCAATCTGCAGGTTCATCGGTCCGGCCAGCGACTGCAGCGCCGCAAACATCGACTGGCTGAACGCCAGGTCGTTCCTGAGGCTTGGCTCGATCAACGCAACCTTGAGGGTCCCGACCGAGGGCGAGCTCGTCGAGCCCGTCGAGCTCGAGCCGCAGGCGCCGGCGACTAACGCGACCACGCCAATAAGGACTACGGCGAATCGGCGGATTAATGTCGGTCTCATGTTGTCCTCCTTGTGGCAACTGAACTTCCGGGTCTGGTGACGACAAGCGGTGCGGTTACATCACGTCCCCCTCTCGTAGGGCCTGCCGAGGGCGGCCGGCTGCCTGAAGCGGCGGGCGACCGAGAGCAGAGCGAGGACGGTGATCACCGCGGGCGCCATGGCGGCGATGTCGGAGCCGGACAGCGGGATGATGCCCAGCGTCTTCGAGGTCAGCACGATCGAGCCGACCATGCCGTAGAGCAGAGAACCCGCCATCACCCCTATCGGCCGCCAGGCGCCGAAGTACACGAGCGCGACGGCGATGAAGCCTTCGCTGTTCGTGAGATTCTGCTGGAAGATCCCGACGAAGAGGAGTAGCGCCGCGCCCGCGAGACCGGCGAGCGCACACCCGATCAGGACGGTCGAGTAGCGGATCCGTGCGACGCTGACGCCGACGGTATCCGCGGCGGCCGGGTTCTCTCCGACGGCCCGGATCTTCATGCCGTAGGTTGTGCGGTTGAGCACGAAGGTGAGCACGGGTACCAGGAGGAACGCGATGTAGACCAGCCAGTCCTGCTGGAAGAACACTGTCCCGATGACCGGGATGCGGTCCAGCAGCGGGATGCGCACTATGGGCAACGCCGCCACCGTCGCGGGTGCGGGCACCAGCTTCAGCAGAAGCAAGTCCGTAAGCCCGAGCCCGAAGAGGAAGACTCCGATGCCGCTGATGCCCTGCTCGGCGTTGAGCGTGACGCTGACGAGCGCCGTCACGAGCCCCATCGCGAGGCCTATCCCGATTCCGGCGACGACGGCGAGCAGGAGGCTGCCCGTCTTTAGTGCCGTGAAGTAGGCGCCGAAGGCTCCGAGCAGCATGATTCCGTCGACGCCCAGGTTGACGACCCCGCTGCGCTGGCCCATGGTCTCGCCGAGTCCGGCCAGCAGGAATGGCGTCGCCAATTGGATGCCCGACGCAACAGTCGCCGTGAGCACTGCAGCCGTGAAGAACTGGCTCAAGCACGCACCAGCTCAGTCACGCCCGCTGCGGGAGGCCCGAGCATGTCGACAGCCCGGGCGCGCGCCCGGGCGCGACGCCGCCGGTACTCCACGGACACGACCAGGACCACAACCAGGCCATTGATCGCCGTGACCAGGTCGGATGGAACCCCGGTCACGACCTGCATCGAGGTCCCGCCGACAAGCAGGCCGGCGAACAGGAACGCCGTGACGATGGTCCAGAGCGGATGAAGG
>JBGPYE010000070.1:0-7059 GCA_041493095.1 Candidatus Dormibacteraceae bacterium | reverse complement strand
CGAGCACGGTCATGAAGTGCTCTCGGGTCCCGTCTTTCAGGTGAAGCATGCCCGCCCACAGGCCGGTGGCGCCGGCGGCCCGCGCTGCCTTGACCACGGCCTCAAGTCGATCGGGGCGGTCGGACAGTCCGGGGATGATCGGGGCCATGCCTACGCCAACGTCGATCCCTGCCGCGACCAGCTGCTCGATCGCGCGGAGCCGCTGCCTCGGATGCGCGGTTCCAGGCTCGGTCCGGCGCCAGATGTCGTCATCGACGGTGGGGATGCTGAAGGTGATGTGCAGGTCCGCTCGGCGCGCAAGGTCGGTCAGCACATCGAGGTCGCGGACGATCATCGGGCCACGAGTGATCATCGCGGTCGGGTTTGAGAAATCGCGTAAGACCTGGAGGCATTGGCGGGTCAACTTGAAACGTCCCTCAGCGGGCTGGTAGGGATCGGTCGCCGCTCCGATGACGACCGTCTCCCGGCGCCACGACTTGCGCGACAGCTCGCTGCGCAGCACTCCTGCCACATTGCTCTTGACCCGGATCGAGCGACCGTAACGATCGTCGGAGGGCCGGTCGGCCCGCCGCTCGAAAGCGCGGACGTAGCAAAAAGCACAGCGATGCTCGCAGCCGGTGTACGGATTCAGCGACCACGAAAAGAACATGCCCTTGACCGGATTGAGGGCCGACTTGCACGGCGCCTCGAGGTAGTCGACATCCGTCAAACGGAGCTCGGGAGACTGCATAGTCGCATGGTAGAACAGATGTTCGCTCTGAACAAGCCCTGAGGGCTATGAGGCTTTCGGGCTGCTGCGTCGCTTGGGCCGGGTCGTGGAAGATGGGCAGAAGTCGTTGAGGACGCATTCCTCGCAACGAGGGCGGCGCGCGATGCAGATGCGACGCCCGTGGAGGATCAGGCGCAGCGACAGTCCCGTCCACTCTTCTTTCGGCACCATCGCGCACACCTGGTACTCGATCTTGACCGGGTCGCGAGTCCGCACCAAACCGAGCCGGTTGGTCAGCCGCGTGACGTGGGTGTCGACGGCAAACCCCGGCACCCCGAACCCGACCCCAAGGATCACGTTGGCGGTTTTGCGACCGATGCCTGGAAGCTTGACGAGGTCTTCTAGCGTGTTCGGCACGACGCCGCCGAACAGCTCGACCATCCGCCTGCTTGCGTCGATGATCCTGCGTGTTTTGAGCCGGAAGAAACCAGTCGGCTTGATCAGCTTCTCGACTTCTGCGGGATCAGCTGCGGCGAGGCCGGCCGGGGTCGGATAACGCCTGAACAGCTCCGGCGTGACCAGGTTCACCGACCTGTCTGTCGTCTGCGCCGACAGGATCGTCGCGATCACGAGCTGGAACGGGTCCTGATGCTCGAGCTCAGTCACTGCTGGATGGAGCTCGCGCAAGCGCTCCACGGTCAGCAGGGCCCGCTTTTTCGCCCCACGCGGGGGCGGGGGCGACATCCACGACTTCTTGGTTTTCTTCCTAGTTGCCAAGCAGCTTGCGAGCGGCGGCAGCCACCTGCTGACCTTCGGCCCGGCCCGCCAGGCGCGCCGTCGCGGCCTTCATTACCATCCCGAAGCCCTTGGGACCTTCGGGCTTGAGCTCCGCGATCACCGCCGCGACCTCTGCCTCCACGTCCTGCTCGCTCATCGCTGCTGGGAGGTAGGTCTTGAGCACGGCCATCTCCGCTTCCTCGCGCTTGGCAGAGTCCGCGCGACCGGCCTTGCGATAGACCTCGATCGCCTCCTCTCGCCGCTTCACCTCTTTGCGGGCGAGACGCGTGACGAGCTCATCGTCGATGGTTCCACCGGCCGTACTCTCCTTGCTGGCCTTCACCAGCTCGCTCTTCAAGAGTGACAGCGTGCTCAAAGTCACCTCGTCACGGCGCCTTCGCGACTCGACGAGCTCAGCCTGAATGCGGTCGTAAAGCGCCACGGCGGCGATTGTCACACATGGACCGATCGCCGATAATCGGCGCCTATGCCTATAGCCCTGATCATCGGGCCGGCTGCAGCGCTGGTCGGCGTGATCGCGATCTTCTTCGTCTTGCGCCGAAAGTCAGTGGACCAGCGCTCCATGTATTCGGCGCGCCGCTCGCAGATCGAGCACAAGGTTCGCGCCGCCCGCCAGCGCACTCTCGCGCCTCATGGCCGGACAGAGAAGGTGGAGGAACCCGCCGCCGGAGCAGCCGCGCCGACCTCGACCTGGGTCACGCCCGCGCCGCAGGCCACCTATGAAGCCTCCGCCTTCGAGCCCCCGCCGGCCGCGCCACCCCCACCGACGAAGGGAAGGCACGATGCTCCTTCGCAGTCGCCCTGGGATCTCGGTGCGCCTGCGCCTGCGCCAAGCCAGTTCGCGCCGCTTGAGGCGCCGCCAGCGCCTGAGCCGACCTTCACGCCGGCTCCCAGCGAGCCCGTATGGACGCCGGCCCCCGCACCATCCGAGCCGGCGAGGCCGATCGAGCCCGAGAAGCCGGCGGCCGCATCGCCGGCCGCGTGGTCGGTGGTTTCGGAAGCGAAGCAGTCGGCAGAAACGACGGTCGATCAGCCCAGGAAGAAAAAGGGCAAGCGCGACGCCGCCGACGCCCCGCCGGGTGGCTGGTCGCTCGCCTCGGGCAACGCGCCCGGGATGGAGCCAGACGAAGTGATCAAGGCGCCCAGCCAGCTGGTCGCCGTCGCTCAGTACGCGATCCTGGTGGTCGGACTGGTCATGGTGCTCATCGGGGTACTTGTCATGGTCGCCAACTCGCACGGGACGTAAAGGCTTCGAGGATCCTGGCGGCGAGTACTGCGCCGCCGTCGGACATCACAGTGTCCACCACGAGGGTTTGATAACCCATCTTCTCCAGGTCAGCGGCAAGCCCGCGGTCGCGCTCGTCGAGCACGAATCGCGCGGCCACGTCGCGGTACATGCGCGCCACCTCCACCGGGTTGGGATCCAGCCCGACCGCCCGCATCATCTCCACGGTCGGCCCTTTCAGCGCGGCGCCGGCGACGATCGGGGTGATGGCCACGGTGCGGTCGCGGGGCATATGCGCGCCGACGACTTTGAGGATCGGATCGACCGAGATCAACGGGTTCGACGGCCCGATGATGACCAGGTCCGCCTCCGCGAGCGCTGAAACAACCTCAGAAGTAGGCAAGGCGGACGCGATGCCCTCGAAATAAATCGAACGCAACGCCGGTCCAAGGCGTTCGCGGACGAAGTACTCCTGAAACGAAAGCTCTCCTTGGTCGGTGACGAATCTCGTCCTCACGCGCTCGTTTGTCATCGGCAGCACGTGGGTGTCGATCCCGAACCGACCGCATAGCGCCACCGCACACTCGGTGAGCGTGCATCCTCTCCGCAGCATCTCCGCGCGGAACAGATGTGTCGCGAAATCCTTGTCGCCGATGCGAAACCACGATGGCTCGCCCAGGCGATCCAGTGCTGCAAGCACCTGGAACGAATCGTCTTTCACTCCGTAGCCCGCCTCCTCATTGAAGACGCCGGCAAGCCTGTAAACGACGGCGTCGACGTCGGGGGAGACGAGAAGGCCCCAGAACTCGTCGTCGTCGGCGGTATTGGCGATCACCGTCAAATGTCCGGGCGGCACGAGCCGCTGGATGGCGGCGGCAAGCTTGGCGCCGCCAGTTCCGCCGGCGAGGACGACTGTTTTCAGCGGAAAAGGTCCTCAGCCGCAGGGCGGACCAGGTCTCGCCCGCGTCCTCTTCCTTGCATTTGAAGGCCGCGGACGATCACGGCCGGTGTGCGCGCCGTCTTGCCCATGACAAGGCCGGCCGCGGCTGCGATGTCGTCGGCGGCGGCAAGGACCGTCGCGTGAAGGGGCTTGCCTGCGTCATCGACGGATCCACGCAAGTCGACCAGTGCGGGAAGGCCTGCAATACCAAGCGCGACGTTGACGATACCCAGCCGCCACGGCCGGCCGAAGGTGTCAGAGACGATCACGCCGACCTCGACACCCGCCAGCTCTCGCAGGCTGCTGCGAAGCCGGTCCGCGCTTGCGTCAGGGTCCTCGGGCAGCAGCGTCAACACATCGTCTCCGGGAATGTTGGAGTGATCCACGCCGCTGTTCGCGCAGACAAAACCATGCCGGGTTTCAGTGATCAGAACGCGATGCGACCGCAGCACGCGGACGCTCTCGTCGAGTACCACCTGGACCATTCGAGGGTCCGGCCCGGCGATCAGGTCAGAGGCGATGCGGACCGCGTCCTCGCTCGCCTTGACGGTCCGGAGGCTGATCAGCCTCCCTTCAGACTTGGACACCACTTTCTGGGCGACGACAAGGATGTCACCGGTTTTGAGCTCCGATCTCGAACTGATTAGAACGCCGAGGTCGTCGCCTGGCTTGACCTCAGGCAGGCCCTCGACCGCGATCAGCTCGAGGCGCGTCAAACCGCACGCCGCAACCGCGCAAGATCGGCAGGCTCGTCGAGATCCAGCGCCAGGGCCTCGGAGTGATGCACGACAAAGGTGATGCCATGGCTCTCGGCCTCGTGCCGGAACTTGGCGAGCGAGTCCGAGCCGAAGTGGAGTGCGATCGCGCCCGGGGGACGAATGTAGAGCGCGTTGGTGCCGCCGCGGCCCGTGGCAGCGACAGCCACCGCGACGGGAGCCTCGAGGCGGGACGCTGATTTGAGGACCTCGCGCACGGCGGCGACGGTGACCAGCGGCAGGTCGCTGGACAGGAGCAGCACCGCGTCGGCGCCGCCTTCCACAGCACGCGCGATGCCACGCGCGGCCGCCACGTTCTGGCCCTCTTGCCTTGGCTCGAGCAGGACGTCGGCTCCCCACACGGCGGCGAGCTCTGCGACCTCTTCTCCACCGGCGACGACCAGCACGTGATCGCCCGCTGCCGCCGCTTGCACGGCTAGCCGCGCGTTGCGGCGTGCGAGCGCCTGTCGGGACTTCGGTCCAAGCGCAGGTTGCAGCCGCTGCTTGGCGGAACCGAAGTCCTTGATCAGAACTACAACCCATGTGGTGGACATCGCTATCCCCACTGCTTCCGCAGGCGCGGAAGGATCTGCTCGCCGTAGAGCTTTATGAAGCGCGCCTGGTCTTGACCCGGTGCGTGGAAGACGAGGTGGTTGAACCCGAGCTCGAGGTAAGGGCGGAGCTGTTCGAGGTGCTCATCCGGGTCGTTCGACACGAGCCAGCGGCGGTGAGCTACGTCCTCGACTCCCTTGGCCAGCTTTTCCATCTCGCGGGGGTCGTCCACGCCGGCTTTGACCTCGGCCGGAAGGGCAAGCGCGGCCCAGATCTTCGTGTCCTCCATCGCCCGCGACCGATCCGTGTCGTAAGACACCTTGACCTCGATCATCCGATCGAGCTGGCTCGCGTCGCGACCAGATTCCTTTGCGCCATCGGCGAACGAGGGGAGCAACTGTTCCGAGTAGAGCTCCATTCCCTTGCCCGACGTGCAGATGAGGCCGTCGCCGGCCCGGCCGGCGTACTTCGCCACCTGCGGACCGCCGGCGCCCACGTAGATGGGAACGGGCTGTTCCGGGCGGTCGTAGATCGTCGCGTTACGCGTGTGGTAGTACTCGCCGTCGAAGGTGACCGAGTGCTCTGTCCACAGCAGCCGGATCAGCTTGACCGCCTCGCGCAGGCGGGCGAATCGCTCCTTGTTGTCCGGCCACGGGATGCCCAGTGCGCCCTCGTTCAAGTGTTCGCCAGTTCCCACGCCGAGGATGATTCGGCCTGGCATCAGCACTCCGAGCGTCCCGAAGGCCTGAGCCACGATCGCGGGGTGATACCGGAACGTCGGAGTCGCAACAGACGTGCCCAGCAACACTTTCTTGGTTCGCTCGCCGGTCGCTGCAAGCCACGCGATCGCGAAGGGTGCGTGACCATCGGAGTGACGCCACGGTTGGAAGTGATCGCTGACGAAGACGCTTTCGAAGCCGTTGGCCTCAGCAGCGAGGGCGAAATCCAGCAGCTCGCGTGGGCCGAACTGCTCGGCTGAAGCCTTGTAGCCGAAGCGAAGCATCAGCGGCCGGTTCGGGGGACGCGCCTGTAGTACCGCCCCCAGCTGAAGGCAACACCGCCGGCTGCGGCGACAAAGACGACCACGCCGAGTGCGATGAGGCTGTGGTTGTCGAAAGTTGCGATGGCGCCTGCGGTCATCACGACAAACAGTCCGATGGCCAGCAGCATCATGACCACCAGCGTTACGGCGCGGTGGACCCTCATAGTCCTGTTAGCTTACCGGCGCGTGGGTCAGCCCAGCCCGAAGGTCGTGCGCCGTAAGTCGGTCACCTCGACGCAGGACGTGGCCCGCGGCCTGGCGATCGGCTCGATGGTCGTCGCGGACCACCAGACTGCCGGCCGCGGCCGCCTTGATCGCCGCTGGGAATCTCCACCAGGCACCGCGCTGCTGGTCTCGTTCGTATTGCCCACAAGTCCGCTTCTGAGCCTGGCGGCCGGTGTCGCTGCAGCCGAAGCCTGCGGCCGGGGCGTCCGGCTCAAGTGGCCAAACGACTTGCTGCTGGCCGGTGGCAAGGTCGGCGGAGTGCTGGTCGAAGCCACGCCAACCAAGGCGATCTGCGGCATCGGTATCAACCTGACGTGGGCGCCCGAGGGCGCCGCCATGGTCAACCAGGACCGGGATCATCTCCTGGAGAAGGTCCGCGTCGAGCTCGAGCGCTGGACGTCCGCAGGCGCGGATCAGGTGCTCGCGCGCTGGCGGGAGCTCTCAGACACGCTCGGCAGGAGGGTCCGGGTCGAGCTGTCGGGCACGACCATCGAGGGCACCGCCGAAGACATCGGCCCGCAAGGCGAGCTCATCGTGGATGGTCAGACCGTCAGCTTCGGCAGCGTCACTCACCTATGAGCGCGATAATCTCCGGCAGGACCTCTTCTGAGCGGCCGTGGATGACGACCTCGGCGAGCTCGTCAAAAGGCGTCGGCTCCGCGTTGATGACGATCATCCGGGCGCCAGACCTAAGCGCGACCAGCGGAATGTCCGCCGCGGGATAGACCACCAGCGAAGAACCGACGACCAGCACGACGTCGGCCTCGCGAGCAAGCGCAAAGGCTTCGGCGACCGCCGCTTGCGGCATGGGTT
>JBGPYE010000189.1:0-4363 GCA_041493095.1 Candidatus Dormibacteraceae bacterium | reverse complement strand
CGCCTGACCAGCTCCTGCCAGTCGTCCGTCCAGCTCTCGAAGCCGTACGCGGCGGCCGCACCCGCAACCTTCTCTTTATCTCGTCCACTGATCGCACGCAGCCTTGGCCGGTAGGGCAGCGAGCGCATCACGGGCGCGACGGTGTACGCGTACGAGTGGGCCTTGCCCATCATCCCGTAGCCGGCCATGCCGATCCCGACCTCGCGTGAGGCCATCTAGCCCGTTACCGCCTGTGCGGCCGCACGCTCCGCGGCCTCGAGCGCGGCCGCCGCGTCGTCTCCACCCGCTCCTTCCCGCGGTTCGCCGCGCACGTGCCTCGCAAAGCTTTCCGCCTGCAGCCTGAGTGCCGCGAAGAAGGTCTCATCGGCGGTCGGCGGCCACAGGAACTTGCACTCCTCCGCGTCCCTGGTGCCGAACACCTCCACCTTGCACACGTCGCCGAGCGGAAAACGCCGGCCGAGAGATATCAGCGCCGAGCTGCCTCCCGAGAGGTCGGCCATGGCCTGCGCACTTTCGGGATCGCCGGGCCACGGTTCCTCGGCGACACCGCAGAAAAGGGAGCTGATCTTCCCGAACTCCTGTCCGGTGAGCCAGCGCGTCTGATCGAACTCGTGCACGCCCATGTCGATGAAGATGCCGCCGCTGTGGGTGCGGAAATAGGCGGTCGGCGGCTTTTCGTCCCACTGGTAGCACGCGACGAGGTAGATCTGACCGAGCTCCCCCGCGGCGATGCGGTCGCGGAGCCGCTTGAGTGATGGCACGAACCTGCGCCAGAAGCCGATCTGGAACGGGAGCCCGGCGCGTGCTGTCAGTTCGGCCGCTTCGCGAGCTTCGACCGCCGTGACCCCGACCGGCTTCTCGCACAGGATGGGCAGCCCGGCCGAGACCAGCCGCTTGATGGTGTCGAGGTGGAAATCGCTGGGCACGCACACCAGCACGGCGTCGAGGCCGCCGGCGGCGAGCATTGCGTCGAGGTCGGCATAGACCGCGGCATCCATCCGTGGAAGCGACGCTCGCGCAGGCTCCATCGGCTCCGCGACGGCTGTGACGCGAACGGTGCTGGAGCCGGCCAGCGCGCGCAGGTGGTTGCGGCCCATCCGGCCGGCGCCGGCCAGGCCGAGGTTGAAGGCTGCCAACGCCTCTTCTAAAACCCCCGGCCCGCCAGGTATTCGCGGTTGGCCCGCTGGTCGGCGGCGGGCTGTCCGCCGGCATCCGGAAGCACGTCCTGCTCGACCACGAGCCAGCCTGAATATCCAGCCCGGAGCCGCTCGAGCACACCGTCGACGTCGAGGTCACCCTCGCCCAGGCGGCAAAAGGCTTTGCGGCGCCATATCTCTGCGACCGGCGCAGCCTCCTTCACGATCTGTTCGACGACCGCCTTGCGCGCGTCTTTCAGGTGGACATGGTTGATCCGGTCGCCCCAGTCCTGCATCGCGCGCACCGGGTCACCGCCGCCGAGGAGCAGGTGACCGGTGTCGAGACAGAGGCCGATCGTGGTCAGCTCCAGGACCTTCTCGATTTCCCACGGAGCCTCGATGTGCGTCCCGGTCTCGTGGTGGAAGGTCGGCTCGTAGCCGCGAGCGCGGCAGCGCGCCACCGCCATCTCCACGCCATCCCCGAAATGCTTCCACCCCTCGGCATCGAAACCCAGCGATCGGTCTCGCGCAGCCTGGCCCGGCCGCGAGCGGCGGAGATCGCTGCCGGCGTCGGCCAGCGTCGGTCGCGGCTTGAGTCCATTGCCGTTGGCGCCGACCGCATCGAAGACGTCCAGCAGCGCGTCCAGCTCACCGACGATCGTAGACATCTTCGCCGGGTCGCTGAACGGCAGCTCAAAGAAGCCGCCGGCCAGTGCCAGGCGCCGCCGCGACAGGTTCTGCGCCAGCTCTTCGCCGTATCCGAGATAACCGAGCGGCCCGAGGTCGATGCCGGCATATCCGGCAGCTGCGACCTCGTCGAGGACCACGTCGCCATCGGGCACGTCGGGCAGGATCCCGACAGTCAGCTCGAACGCGCCGTAGCTGACGGGCGCGTTGGCGACGACGATCTTTCCGGCCGGCCGATTCACGTCGTGGCTCGGGCCATCGCGGGCTCCGACGGATGGTCTCGCGGGGAGCGGCTGCGATGGACGGCGACGACGGCCTCGCACAGCGCGATGTCATGGAGCGAGTCCCGCCCGGACGTGACTGGCTGGCGGCCGGTGGTGATGCAGTCGTGGAAATGGATGAGCTCCTCTTTGAAGCTCTCGCGATATGAGCTGATTTCCTCGGTTCTCCATGAGCGCGGAGACTTCTCCTCACCTTCCTCGGACACGAGCAGCGTCGGCATGCTGCGCAGGAAAGGCGAGGGAAACGAGAGCGTAAGGCGCCGGCTCGGAGAGTGGAAGGCGAACTCCATCGAGTAACGGGCGATGCCCGGCAGGTCGACCCACGCGAGGATGCACTGGGTGCCGCCGTACTTGAAGATCGCCGTGAGCCCTGTCTCGCGGATGTCCGCGAACTCGAGGCGCTCCGGCTCTCCCATGACTCCGCGCATCGCGTTCAGCTCGTGGACGAGACTGTCCAGCAACACCATGTGATACGCCCAACGCGACAGGGGGTCAGCGTCAGGAACCGCGGCGCCAATGCGCGCCTCGTTGTCCTCTTTGAGCGATTGTGCGAGATCCGCCGGAAGCGCGCCGCCCCGACGCAGGTTGAGGTGCTGGACGTAAGGCTCGAGGGGTGACTCGAGTGTTGTGATCTGGACGAGCCTCAGGTCCCGCAGCGTGCGCGACTCCTCGAGCAGGCGCAGGTACGCCGGGTCGTAGCGCTTGTTGTAAGCCACCATCAGCGTGACGCCCGCGGCCTCGGCAGCCTCGACCATTGCGCGGCCCTCGGCGACCGAGAAGCACATCGGCTTTTCCACCAGCACGTGCATCCCCGCATTGGCCGCGGCGATGGCGATCGGAGCGTGGCTGCCGGAGGTCAAAACGAGCACCGCATCAAGCGGCCTGGCCAGCAGCTCAGGCCAGGTGGCGACTGGCGCGGGAACCCCATATTCGCGGGCCATCGCGGTGCGGACTTCTTCAGAGAGGTCGCACACCGCCGCGATCTCGAATCGATCCGCCAGCTCGCGCAGGTAGTGCAGGTGCATGACCTGTGCGACTAGGCCGCAACCGATGACCCCCACCCTCAGTCGCTTGGCCATCAATACCCCGATGTTTGAATACGCTGGAACGTTCCACGGACCGTATAGGAAAGGCCTCTCAGTGTCAACACCCGATCAGCCGCCCGGTCCCAGGGCGGCCGAAAGCACTCCAGCGGCCTCGCGGATCCCCTCTTCAGGCGGCACGAACGGGTCCTCATGCTCGATCGCCAGGGTCCGGACCCGGCCGTGGGCGACCAGCTCGCGGATGAAGGCGTTCCACCAGGCCTGGTCCTTGCCTCGCCCGACGACCGCGAAGTTCCACGGCATCGCTTCAGGCGGCCGCGGCCAGCGCCGGTCGAGCAGGCCGTTGACGGCGAGGTTCTCCTTTGAGAAGGCGACGTCCTTGCCGTGGCAGTGGCCGGCGCGGTCGCCGATCTCCGCCACGACGGCAAGCGGATCCATGCCCATCCAGAAGAGATGGCTCGGGTCGATGTTGGCCGCGATCGCATCGCCCAGGCCCGCGATCCGGTTGAAGGTCTCGACGTTGTAGACGGCGGTGCCTGGGTGAAGCTCGAGACAGATCAGCAGCTGAGGGTGTTCATCGGAGGCGAATTCAGCGATTTCCGACCAGTAGGGCTCGACCCACGACTCCCATTGCGAATCGTGGATTCCTTCGAGGTAGGGCAGCCAGCCTCCGCCGGCGAAGTGCGGCGTTCGGTCGCCTGGCGCGCCGGGCGGGCAGCCGGCCAGCGCGACGACGCGATCGACGCCCAGCTGCGCGGCGAGCCGGATCGTGTCGCGCAGGTCGGAGTCGTGCTTTTTCGCGATTGCCTCGTCTGGGTGCAGAGGATTGCCCCATACGTTGAGCGCGCCGATTCCCAACCCGCGTGTCGTGATCTGGTCCAGCCATGACTTGCGCGCCCCCGCGTCTCTGAGGAGCCGTGGCATGTCGCAATGGCCGGTTGGTGCGTAGCCGCCGGTGCCGATCTCGAGCTGGGTGACCAAAGGCGCCTCCGCGACCAGCCAGTCCATGACCTCGACGAGCGGACGGCTCGCAAACGCTTCGGTCACGACGCCGATGCGTGGACGGCTAGCTGCGTCTTTTTGTAGTGCGCCCTGCGCGCGCCCGGCGGTCACGACGCCGCAATTGTGTCGCCATCGCGTCGGCGAGCGCGTGGGCGCATTCGTCAACCGCAGCCCGCGCCGCATCGATCCGGTCGAGGTAGCTCATGAAGCCGTG
>JBGPYE010000012.1:0-14070 GCA_041493095.1 Candidatus Dormibacteraceae bacterium | reverse complement strand
GGTTGTACGTGACGCCTACGTCTGGGGTCACCGTCACATTTCCCGCCGCGGTGATCACCAAAAGATAGGCGGCGCAGCCTTCGGCCAGGTGAAAGTCGTAGTTGACGCTCGTCGTGCTGAGCCAGCCGTTCGCGCTGCCTGAATGATGCATGCAGTAGTTGGTAGAGCCGCGGCCGGTCTCGACGCACCGGACCGCGTCACCGAACTGGTGGATCGACAGAATGCTGACCGACATCGGACCGCTGGAGTTGAGCTTCAGGTGGTAGGTGAACGTGTCGGGAACTCCGGCGGCCAGGTAAAAGCTGGCCCCGCTGATCGTCTGCGGGACGTTCCAGATGCCCAGAGTGGGGTGCGCGAGCTCGGCAGTGAGGCTGTTCACCTGCCCCTGCGAGGTCGTCAGCTCGTGTTGAGTCGCGGTGAGCTGGCCCTGGAGGATCTGGTTGCGCCCCGTCAACGACGAGTTCTTGAGCATCAGATCGCGGGCGGCATTCTGGGCGTTGGTGTCGTCGATGTACAGGACACCCAGCCCGCCGGCGGTCAAAAGCAATGCCGCGGCGAGCGCGGCTGTCCAGAACCGTCGCGCAGGGGGCACGCTCATGGGCGTCCACGTTGAAATTACCGGCGCAGTAGGCGCCGGGAGCTGATGGAGCTCGATAGGTTGGAGAGAAGCCTGTTCGGTTGGAGGGGAAGAGACATCCATGGCTCAGGCCATGATCGCATTCCTCGTGCCGTCAGTTGTCATGTTTGCCCCGGCCGCGGCCACGCGCCGAGGACCTGGTTGATTCGCGAAGCATCTTCGGCCTGCCTGATCACGTCATAGGTGAACGTCTTGCCGTCTGGCTGGGTCGCCGGACCCGGACCGCAGTTGCTCCCGCATGGCGCCTCCTCGATGTAGAAGGCGGAGACCGTGTTCACCCAAACGGCCGACGAGCGGATGTTGGGCAGCTGGCCCCCGGTGCGCCCGCCGTGCCCATACACCCAGACATGCGGCGTGCCGGGGGCGTCTCGCACCGTGAAGGCGAGATTGTCGTCGCCCGGGTCGGCCCGAGGCCGGATCCAGGCGAGCTGCTGGCCGAAGGCCTGCGACACACCGCCGCTCGAATCCCACAGGCTGATCACGGTGCCGAGTGGCTGGCGGAAATAGAGGCGGCTTCCGCTGCTCCCCCACGTCGCCATCGTGCCCGAGGCCTGCGAGTAGGCGAGGCTGCCGTCGGTCGTGTGGCGAATCTGCAAGTGGTCGCCGGAAGCGGTGAACGACTGGACCAGGGCGAAGTACGCGCCGTCCGGTGAGAAGCCGAGGTAGGCATCGTCCTCGCTGGGATTCACCCCGCGTCCTGGGACGGCGCCCATCGTAGCGACAACACGGTCGCCGCCACCACTCAGCAGATGCAGCTTCACCGTGCCTATGTCCGATGTCAGGTAGGCGAGAAAACCTCGATCGGGGCTCCACGCGTGAAGACCGTCCAGGAAACCGCCACCAGTCCAGGTGGCGACCACCGTCGAGGTGCCGGTGTACAGGTCGAGGACCGCGACCAGGCTGTCACCCCCTGCGCCTGGGCTGCCCTGGGTCGCGGACCACGAGATCATCGTCTGCGTCACGAGCTGAGGCGACCACGAACCGGTGATGGTGCAGATCGTTTTTGGGTTGCGAGCGTCGGTGACGTCGGCGAGGACCGGGGTCGTCGAACCCTGCATCACCAGCAGCGCCTCCTGCGTCGCCGGCGCGCCAGGGCAGGCGACCTGCATCGTGGCCCAGGCGGGCACGGCGAGGGGGCTGGCGGATGGAGAAGGTGATGGCGAAGGGGTTGGGGTAGGGGTTGGCGATGGGCTCGGCGAAGCGGATGATGTCGGGCTGGACGAGATGGAAGCGGTTGAATGAGCCACGGCGGGGCCGTTCGCAGAACACGCCGCAGCAGCCAGCATTACTCCTATGAGTACGAACCCCCTCCTCATGCGAGGGTGAAACGAACGTCGACGGGCCGACGTTACGCGCGTCTCGTTCTTGTGCAAGGCGCCCACAATGATCGCTTACCGATTTTGTTAACGACAGATTAAGGAAGAGTTGGAATGAAGTTGGCGGGGCCGCTCGCCCTCGTCCTGGTGATCGCAGGATGCGTCACCCAATACCGCTGACCGCGTCGGTTGAGACGTCGGCGACTCAAGACGGCGCAGTCGGTGGCCGCGCGCAGCTCCTCGTCAAGCTGACCAACACCGGGCCTGCCATCCCCCACCTTGGCCTGGTCTTCAGGACAGCGGATAGGTGGTACGAGCACCACAAGGTGTCCGACCTTGGTGGCTGCACACTGGCTGCAGACGCCTCGGCTTTCGACTGCGGCGACGTGGACGCGGGCGCCACGGCATCGTTCTTGATCGTCGGGACCGCCAAAGATGCCGGCACTTTCCATTACGAGCTTGCTTTGAGAGAGCTCGTGCGCCCGTTCGACTACGTCAACGATCACCCGGATGGCGCCGACGTACATATCTGGGACGAGACGGTCACGCCCAAGTAGCGTTGCGTCCGTGAATCGTGATCCGCGGCCCGGACGGCCGCCCCTCTGGCTTGCGGCGGCTGCGGTCGCCGCGGCGTGGGCCGCTCTTTACGACATCGCCGTCTGGGTAGCGCTGTTCGTCCGGCAGCCGGTGCACCCTGACTTCAGGATCTTTTACGTCGCCGCTGAGGCCGGGATTCGCTTCGGCTGGTCGAGCATCTACGACGTATCGGTCCTGAGGTCGCTCTCGTCGTCATTTCCGGCGGGACAGAACTACATCAACTCAGCGCTGCCTTACATCCACCCACCGATCCTCGCGTGGCTGATCGCACCGCTGACTGCGCTCCCTCTGCCGGTCGCATACGCGACATGGTCGGCGCTGCTCCTCGCCGCCTTGATGTGGGCCTGGTACATCGCGGCGCCGTACTCGGGCTTGAGGAAAGTGGCGCTCCTGTTCGTGGCCCTCGCGCTGTGGCCGGTGCTGGATTCCCTCTATTACGGCCAACCATCGACCTTGACCCTCGCGCTGCTGGCCGCCTCATGGTGGCTCTGCTCGAAAGACCGCCCCATTGCCGCCGGCGTGGCGCTGGCGTTCGCCACAGCGCTGAAGCCTCACACCGTGATCCTGGTGCCGCTCGCGCTTGCGGCCAGCGGCCGGTTCAAGCCGGTCTTCAGCTGGGCGGCCGTGTGCGGCCTGCTGGTCGCCGCCTTCGCGCTCACGCTCGGACCGACGGGCATCGGCAACTGGTGGCAGGCGCTGGTCTACGGCCAGACCGACACCGGCCAGGCGATGTACACGGCCGCCTACCTGTTTGGATCCGGTCCCGTGTCCTATGCACTCGAAGCGCTCCAGGGCGTCGCGGCGATCGTGATCGCGCGTCGCCGGCGCGCCGACCTCAACGTCGTGTTCGCCCTGGGCATCCTCGGGTCGCTGGCTTTCGCTTTCCACCTACACCAGTACGACTACATCGAGCTGATCCTCGCCGCTTGGTTGGTCCTCCGGACGGCGCCTCCGCTATGGCACAGGCTGTGGCTTCTGGCCGGTGCCGCCACGCTGCAGACGATCGCCCTCGGGCAACCGCTTCCTCAGCTCGTCTGGGATGCGGGTTGGCTGGTGATCCTCGGAGCCGGGGGTGCCGTCGCGAGTGACGAATCTGCTCCCGAGCCTGCTCTTAAGGGCCGTATAGGCGGTTGATTGACAACGCGGTTAATGAGAGTAGATTCTCGGAGAAATCGGAGGCGTCTACCCTATGCGCACCAACGGGGGGCCACTGCTAACGTGCGTTTGCCTTGAGCCCATCCACAAAAGACCAGGTTTTCTCGGATGAACGCTGGCTCCGCATCGACTGGGACCCAGAGCACAGGTGCGTTTACGCGGAATGGAAAGCCTTCGCCAACAGCAGCGAGTTTCGAGCGAGCACGACGAAGATCCTGACCGCGATCCGTGAGCGGAGCGCCGTCGCCCTGGTGAGCGACAACCGCAGGCTTGAAGGGGTCGCCGATCAAGATCAGCTCTGGCTTCGTGACACCTGGATTCCGCTGGCCGTGGCTTCAGGCCTCAAGCGAATAGCTGTCGTGGTGCCGCAACACGGCCTGGGCAAGATCGCAAGCGAAGAGATCCTTGGACGCATCGAAATGGCGGTGTTTGCCACGCGCAGCTTCACGACAGTATCCGAGGCGACCGAGTGGGCGTCCGAAACATGAGCCGGCGCTAGCTATTCAAGCCTGAACGCCTTCCGGACCAATCGCTTGACCGCCGGCCGCTCGGCGTCGGCCGGTGAGCGCAGGGTGACGAACCGGGAGTCTTTTCCGCCGCCCTGAAGCAGGCCGCTCCCGTCGTCGAGCTCGCGGCCGCGGTAGAAGAACAGGGTCGAGTGGCTCGGGAAAGTGCCGATGCCGACCACGTTCTCGCCGTCGACCGCGTAGCGGACGAGCTTCCACATCGCTGATTTCGAGCGTGGTTGCTGGCTGCGATACGCGATCTCGTCTGCCTTGGGGGCGGCCGCTTTCACCATCTTGATCGCGGCTTTCACGGTCGGGCGCACTTCCGACGGAATCTTGCTGAGCTGTTTGGAAAGCGAGACCTGGGCTACGGGCGGCATCGGTTCGATTGTAGGTTCGGGCCGGCGGGCGGTGACGTCGGGGTCGGTGAGGTAGCGCTGGACTGCCGGACCCAGCCAGCGGGCGACGACCTCGGGTCGGGCGCTCGCCAGCGGCTCGAGCTTGATCACGTAGCGCAGCATCGCCATCCCGATGAGCGTGCTTGCGGCAAGTGTCGCGCGCAGCTGTGGTTGGTCGACCTTGAGGGCAGTGGCCAGGCGACCGAGGACCTCGCGGGTGACGAACTCACGCAGAAGCGCGGCTGCGTCCTCGCTGGCGACAACAGAACGGATCAGCGCAAGAAGCGGGCGTCCCGCGGGCGAGTCCCAGGTCTCGAGGAAGAAGCGGACCAGCCGCTCGCCCAGTCCGTCGAGCCCCGGAGCCAGCAGGCGAGGGATGAAGTCCGCCGGATCGACCGGAAAGTCGACCGCGGCGCGAAAGACACCCTCCTTCGATCCGAAGTAATGAAGAACGAGAGCCGGGTCGACAGCGGATTCGGCGGCGATGCCGCGAACGGTCCCGGCTTCGTAGCCGACCCTGGCGAAGTGGGCGCGGGCGGATGCCAATATCTTCGCCCGCGTTCCGCTCGCTCCCGGCCGCCTCCCAGTGCGAGGCATCGTTGTTAGTGCGCCGGCGCGAGGGTCGCCGAGCGCGAACGCCTGCTTGTGGCGACGAGCTCTGCCAGCCACATGAGCGCGAGGCCGCCGGCGAGCCAGCCAGAGAGGACGAGAACCGGGCCGGCGAGACCTGCGCCGTCGAAATAGATAGCGCCGCGCAGGGCGCTGTACAGCGGTCCGGCCGGCATCCACGGCGCCAACGATCGGTAGAAGTCCGGGAGAAGCTGGCTGCCGACTGGACCTCCGGATGACACCAGGTCCAGGAGCACCACGACGAGCCCCGCCAGGCCGAGGCCGGGGGGTCCGAGCAGGCGCGCGCAGCCGGCCACGACTGTGCCCACCGCGAGTGCTGCGAGCACAACCAGGCCCACCGCTGTCCAGAATCCCGACGCGTAGTCATCTGCGATCCACGCGGCTGTGCCCATCGGTGTCAGCCCGGCCAAGACCGCAAACACAACCGCGACGGTCAACCGCGCGCCCAATCCAGCCTGGCTCGCGATGCCGAGTAGGAGCGCCTGAGTCACGAGCGAGGAGACGATCACCGCGACGACCACAAAGAAAAGGATCAGACCGTGAGCGTCGCCTGCGGCGAACGGATGCAGCACCGCGACGTCGAGCGTCACACCCTGGGGTTTGAAGACGTTGGTGAAGGCTGCCGTGATCACCCCGGTGGCGGCATCACCTTCAGCGCCTGCCACGATCAGCCGCGGCGGTGAGCCGAGGACGAGAACGCCGTCCACCGTTCGCGTATCGAGAGCAGCCCTGGCGTCCGCCTCGGAGCCATATGTCGTGAACTGAAAGGCTCCTGGCGCGTTGGTGCCAAATGCGGTGGAGATCTGCTCCGCCGCCGGCGCCGGTCCAACCAGGCCGACTGGGATGTCGTGCGGCTTCGGATCCCGGATCGCGGTGCCGATGAGCCCGAGCAGCGCGATCAGCAGCAACAGACCGCCGATCACCGGCGGGACGAGCATCTCCATCCGCGCGCGGGCGCCCGAGCGAGTTTTGCTTGCGTTCATTGCTCCTGGCTGTTCCATCTCTGCCTCCTGCCCAATTAATTCAACCAGCGTTGAATTCTACTGCCGTTGAATTGTGTGAGTCAAGGCCCGTGTTGGCGCCTAACGCTGGCCACCATCGAGCGCTTCGCGCATAAATAAACCGACCGTCGGTCTGTTATAGTTTCGAGCATGGCTCGGACCGCGAATGCGACCCTTCGGACGGTCCGCCGGGAGGCATTCCTTGACGAGGCCCAGCGCTTAATCCAGACGAAGGGTTATGAGGCGATGAGCATCCAGGACGTGCTCGACGCACTTGAGGCATCAAAGGGGGCCTTCTACCACTACTTCGACTCGAAGCAGGCTCTGCTGGAGGCGGTGATCGACCGCTTCGCCGACGCCACTATGGCCACCATCACGCCGATCCTCGACGACCCGGATCTGCCGGCCCTCCGCAAGCTCGAGCGGGCGCTCGCAGGCATTGCCCGAGCCAAGGCCGAGCGCAAGGACCTGGTGCTCGCGGTCGTGGAGATCTGGAACTCGGACAGCAACGCGATCGTCCGCGAGAAGCTCCGCCGGATGGCGGTCAGCCGCCTGGGTCCCCTCCTCTCCATCGTGATCAAAGAGGGGATTGACGAGGGAGTGATCACCGCGGACTCGCCGGACGAGACTGCGACCGTCCTCACCTCATTGATGCTGGGTTATCAGCAGCTCGCCGCGGATTACATGATCGCCCGGCAGGCGGGCACGGTGAGCTTTGAAGAGGTGCAACGATCGATCGCTGCATTCACCCTGGCGTTCGAAAGGATTCTCGGCGTTCCAAAAGGGTCGATCACGCTGATCGAAGAGCCAACCTTGCATTTCTGGTTTGGCTAAGAGAGGAGACAAATGGCAGCGATCATCGAAGTCGAAAAGCTCACCAAGACCTACGGCAGCAAGCGCGCCATCGCCGACGTCTCATTCGAGGTCGAGGAGGGCGAGGTGTTCGGGTTCCTCGGTCCGAACGGCGCCGGCAAGACGACGACCATCAGGACGCTGATGGCCCTACTGCGCGCCGACTCCGGAACGGCGCGCATCGCCGGTCTAGACAGCTGGGAGAAATCTTTGGAGATCAAGCGGATCGTTGGCTATTTGCCGGGCGAGCCCTCGCTGGATCCGAATCTGAGCGGCGGACAGATCCTCGAATACTTCGGGCACCTGCGTGGCGGCGTCGATCGCACTTATCTCAAACAGCTGATCGATCGTTTCGACCTCGACACCAGCCGCAAGTTTCGCCAGTACTCGACTGGGAACAAGCGCAAAGTCGTGTTGATCCAGGCCTTCATGCACCGGCCTCGCGTGCTGATTCTTGACGAACCGACGAGCGGTCTCGATCCGCTCAACCAGCAGGAGTTCGATCGATTGGTCAAGGAGGCTCGCGATGAGGGACGAACCGTGTTCCTGTCGTCACACGTCCTGAGCGAGGTCGAGAAGATTTGCACCCGGGTCGGCATCATCCGCGACGGCAGCCTTGTGCGGATCGGGGGCGTGTCCGAAGTGAGCGCAATCAAGCGCTACGAGATCACGATCACGTTCGCTGATGCGGTTCCCGTCGAAACGTTCAAGGCGCTGGACGGCGTGTCTGAGGTGGAGTCGTTGGACCAGGGCCGCGGAGTGAAACTTGCGATGCAGGGCCCGGCGGATGCGGTGATCAAAGCGGCGGCGCGCTATGCGGTCGTGTCGCTGACCAGCCATGAGCCGAGCCTCGAGGACATCTTCCTGCGCTACTACGGGGAGAACGGAGTACCGGCCAAGGAGGCGCACGGTGTGGCTTAGCAGCGTCTTCCTGAAAACCCTTCGCGACTACCGGGTCGCGATCCTCGGCTGGGGCATCGGAATGGGACTGGTGGTCATATCGCCGATGGCAAGCGTGTCTGCGCTGGTCACGACGCCGCAGGCGCGCGAGCAGCTGATCAGCCTCGCCGCAACCTTCGCCTGGAACGCGGAGCCCGTCGCCGTAGACACCATCGGTGGCTACGCGACGTTCAAGATCGGCATCTTCATGCTCCTGATCGCCGTCTGGCCGCTCTTGGCCGCCAGCCGGATGCTGCGGGGGGAGGAAGACCGGGGCTCAATGGACGTGCTGCTGTCACTTCCGCGCCCAAGGCTGAACGTTGCGCTCGAGAAGCTGGCGGCGATATGGACTGCGCTTCTTGTCATGGGGCTGCTCATCGGGCTTCTTGCGTTTGCGGGCGGCAAGACGTTCGGCGCCGACTTTGGCCTCGGCGACGCGCTTCTCTTCGGATTTAACCTCGCCTTGATCTGCGCCGTGTTCGGGAGCCTGGCGCTTTTCATTTCGCAGTTCACCCAGGAGCGCGGCCCGGCAGCCGGCTGGACCGCGGGCCTGCTCCTTGTCTTCATCGTGCTCGACATGGTCCATCGCGTGGTTCCCAACAGCGAGTGGATCTCGCGCCTCTCCCCCGTCTACTACTACAACCTCAGCAAGCCGTTGGTACCGAGCTACGGCGCCAACGCAGGGGCGATGCTCGCTTTGCTCGCAATGGCTGCGCTCCTCAGCGGTGTCGCCATATGGCTGTTCGTGCGCCGCGACGTCGGCGGGACCGTCGCGCTGCCGCGGTGGCTCCGGCTGCCGGAGCGCCGATCGAGCCGAGCCCTGCCCGTCGGCGACTGGTCGCTGCGTTCGGTCTACGCGCGAAGCATGGGCATGATTGCGCTGCCGACGCTCTGGTGGACGCTGGGCATCGCCGGGTTCGCGGGCTGGATGGTTTACGTGGTCCAGCTGATGGAAACGCGGCTGGCCGGCTTGTTGTCCGGCTCGCCCGCGATGATGAACCTCATCAAGAATCTCGGCGGAACCGACGTCGGCGTCAACGCCGGCTTCTTAAGCGCGATGTTCTTCTTCCTGCCCCTGATGCTGATGGCCTTTGCTGTGACCCAGGTCAACCGCTGGTCCGCGGACGAAGGCGACGGAAGGCTGGAGCTCGTCCTCGCGGCACCGCAATCCCGCATCTCGGTGCTTCTCGGCCGCTTCGCAGCGCTCGGTACCGCCACCATCGTGGTCGCCGTGGTCACCCTGCTCGTGTCGGCGGGAGCCGCGGCTTCTGCAGGGTTGAAGCTTGATTCGGGCAACCTGGCTGGGGCAACCCTCGGCATGATTCCGTTTGGCCTGCTGATCGCTGCCATCGGCTACCTGGCGTCAGGCTGGCTGCGCACGGCTGCCGACACCGGGCTCCTGAGCTTCGTGCTGGCGGCCTGGTTCTTCATCAGCTTCATCGGACCGGAGCTCAAGCTGCCGGACGCGACGCTTCGCTTGTCGGCCTTCTACTACTACGGCACGCCGCTCCTGCACGGGCTTCAGGTGACGTCTGTGCTCGGGGTCCTCGCCGTAAGCGCGTTGGCGCTCGGGCTAGGTGCGCTGCGGTTTTCTCGCAAAGACATCGGCGTGTAGAAGTCGCCTGCGCGTTGACTGGGATGCTCATCGCCATCGGCATCGGGGTTTTCAAGGCGCGCAACCCGCAGGCTCGCGCCTAAGGAATTCCGCACGGCCTGGGCGCGGTCAGGAAGGCGTTGCCGTCGGCAACCCGAGAGAGGAAGCGGCGGCGAGCAGTCGATCGTCGTAGGAGACCACTGCTGCCAGATCATCTCCGAGGCTTGCAGCAGCAGCGAGGTGAATCGAGTCCAACGATCCGAGGTCCGTCGGAACGAGGTCAGCGGCATAGTCGAGGAGAGCGTCGTCGAGTCGAATGAGATGGACGCCGGCCAACAGCTTCCGGGCTTCCGGAATCAAGCGCGGGACACCCGCGCGCCGCACGACTCGCACCAGCTCGACCCTCAACAGCGCTGCCGACGCGCGCTCAGGCCGGCGACGCAGCCAACTGCGCAATGCTGGCGACTCCCGCTCACTCATCAGGAGCTTCACCGCCGCCGAGGTGTCGAGGTAAGCCACCTCAGCGCTCATCTGCCCTCATGTCAGCCAGGATCTTCGACAGAACTGGCTTCCTAGCGATCCGCGGAATCGGTTTGACGTCGAGCAGATCTCCGGTTGCGCCGCTCGCGCGTCCCTCGGCCACAAGCTGTTCAAGCCTGCTCGCCTCATGCATGGGCACGATCCGTGCGACGGGCCGACCTCGGTCAGTCACCTCAATGACCTCGCCCGCCGCGACGCGACGCAACACCGCAGATGCGCTCTGGCGAAGCTCCCTGACTCCGACCCTTTTCATGTAGCACATTGTAGCACATGCGGGAATCGCCGAGATTCTTCGCATCGTCGACTACTTGGTCGCAGCTCCCACCATCAACTCAGCCCCGGCCTCGAATCCGGCATTGCTTTCGAATGCGCTCAGCTCGTCCTCAATCTCCTTCCACGCGGCTTCTTGCTCCGCGGCCGGCAAGCCGGCCAGCATCTGCTGCAGGGCGCCAAACGATTCCCGCTCGAAACGAACGCACTCTGCCGCGGAGGCGAGTCGAAGGGGCGTCCTCACGGCCTGCGCGGCGACCTCGGTGAAACCGGCGTCGCGAAACATGTCCTCCATCACCCCCGGAGCGCCGAGGCTGAACGGGCCGGGAAGACCGGGCGCCGGAGCTGCGAGTTGGGCGCGCCTCCGGATGATCGAGATGGGGATTGAGAAGAAGCGGTTCTGGTCCGGAGTAGAGAAGCTGGCCAGCACCACCCGACCGCCATCTTTGAGCACGCGATGCGCTGCGCGTAAAGCGCCCTTTCGATCCGGGAAATAAATCAGCCCGAGGCGTGAGAGCACCGCGTCAAACGTGTCATCCGGCACGTCCGGCTTCTCGCCATCCATGACCCGTGTCTCGAAATTGGTCAAGCCTCGCTCTCGCGCTGTCTGCGCAGCGAACTCGAGGATGTTGGACGAGATGTCCGTGGCCAGGACGCGGCCAGACGGACCGACCTTCTCCGCAGCCGACAGCGAGGGTTCGCCCGCGCCGGCCGCGAGGTCGAGAACGCGGTCCCCTGGCTCGAGCCTCGCTTGGTGGAGCATGGCTTCGGTGACCGGCCCTAGCCAGGCCTGAAGGGTGGGCGTCCAGCGGTACCAGGCCGCGGCTGCGTTCTGCCACTGCTGGCGAGTGGTCTCCTTGAATGCAACCGGGTCAAAGTCCGGCGTCATGTTGTGGGAGTGTAGGCGCCGGCGCTAAGACGATTTGCGGCGCGAGCTCAGCGACAGAATCCGGCAGGCTCGATGCGATTCGCAGTCGCGGGATCGGCGTCGTACGCGAAGACTCTCTGGAAGCCCCGATCGGGGCTGTAGAGATAGATTCCGCGCGAGCCGCCAAACCACAGCCGGTCGCCATCCCCCTGGACGTAATTGAGCGGAATGTTGCCCGAATAGACCAGCTGGCCTGGGGACCCGGACCTGTCGAGGAGAAGTACCTGGTTGCCGTTATTTCCGCGGCCAACTATCACCAGCGGCCGGCCGAAAGAGTCCAGGCCTAGAAACCACGGATACACGCCCGCTCGGTAGAACCAGATTGTCTCGGCGCCAGTCGCCAGGTCGATCCTGACCAGGCTGTTGGCCGGCGCTATCTCCATTGGTTCCCAGACGGTCTTGTCGCGCGAGTCGAAGCGGGCGACCCACGCGTAGCCGTCGCGAACCGCCCACACCCGGTGGACCTCTCCCAGCTGCTTGATCGCCCCCGTCCCAGGATTGAGCAGCCATACCTCTTCACCCGGTCCGCCTATGGCGGAGCTCGAGACGAGATACACCCCGGCAGGTCCGAAGTCGGCTACCTCCGGACTCCACACCGGAGGCAACTTGAACGATCGGGAGCTCCCAGACGCGACGTTGACCACAAAGGCCGTGAAGAGGCCGGTCTGCGAGTTGTGGGTCGTGTACGCGTAGGCACTGCCGTCGGCCAGAGCCTGGCGCGCCCGGGACGGCACCCACCGCGATAGAGCCCGGTCGTAGAAGGGGACGACGCCGTCCCCGTACAGGACCGGGGTCGCGGTGGTTGCAAAGTCTGCCTCGACAAGACGGGAGTGCATGGTTCCGGCCGGGTCTTCGGCGAGCTGGGCTGTCGGAAAGGCGATGAATCCGCCGTGCAGCGTGACGCCGGGGTTAACCTCGTCAGGGCTGGTCACGACCGGCAGCCGGCAAGATAGGTCGACCGCGGCGACGGGTAGGTCTGGAAGGGTGCCCGGCCGGGTGCTGGGACTCGGGCTCATCAACGTGGCCGGCGCCGTCACGCTGGGGCTCGGGCTCGTGACGACGCTCGCGTGCGATGGGCCGCATGCGAAGAGCAAAAGACCCAAGATCGCCAGGGGTCGTCTCATCGTCATTGCATCTAACGACCGGCGCGGTCACGCGTTACAACGGAGCACGGGCGCGTACCTAAGAAAACCGCACTTGGTCTGCCGTTAACCTCAGGACGAGTCAGGGTCGCGGGGGTGAATCCCGCGAGCCAGCTCCTGCAGGCCTTCCAGCGCCCGCTTCCAGACCTGCTGATCGGCATCCTCAGCTACGCGATCTTCGTCATGGGCCTGGCTGCGGTCGGTCTCAAGGTTCTATTGACCTCCGACCCCGACTGGGGAGGCGGGCCGGATCAATGTGGGGTCTGAGGCGGCGCCGGCGATGTCAGCTGCCCGAGCGTGAACGGCGGCTGGGCGCCTGATGTTCGATCCGGCGCCCAGTCATTCACCGCATTGCTCCCCATCGCGAAGGCGCTAGCGGCCTATGCAGCGCCCGCGTTTTAAGCCTCCGGCCCCAGGATTCGTGACGTTTTGCTCATTGCGCGCTCGGGCCTGCAGGGTGATGGTGTGTGGAGGCGGCATACGACTGACCGCTCTAGCACATGGAGGCTGCCGATGAAAAGGCTGGCAATCGGGATGGCGCTCGCGATAGGGACGGCTTTGGCACTACTACCTATCGCGGCAAGCGCCCAGGCCCCGTCAGGGGCCATCTTCACCACAATCGCCGACGGCACGGAGGTGAACACCAATCTCTACGACGCGAAGACGGACGTATACCTGAACGGCGGCCCGGGCATCAGCGCACCAACCACGGCCGCCGGCCTCACCGACGGCCGGTACTTGTTCATGGTCACCAACCCGTCCGGCAGGACGCTGCTGTCCCAGGACGCGGCGAAATGCCGGCAGTTCGACGTCGTCGGCGGCGTATTCGACAACTATGTGTCGGTGGCCGGATGCACGAACCACGTGACGGGCACCAACGCAACCGACGGGTCGACCACGATCCAACTGATGCCATTCGCCGATACGCCGAATCACGGCGGCGTCTACAAGGTGTGGGTCGAGATGGTTGGCAACTACCCCGCGGCCTGCCTGGCGACGGTGAGCTGCGGTGTCAAGTCGATCTCGACCTGCGGCGGCCCGCTTACTAACGGCTTCTGCCCGGGCGACAGCAAGACCGACAACTTCAAGGTTCGGACACCGGCGGGTGAGATCGACACCCAGTTCTTCGACACCAACAACAACATGGCTCTGATGTCCGGCCTGAGCATCAATTGGACCGACACACAGGGCGCAGGCAACGTCAAGTGGACCGACCCCGCTTCCTATCTCGAGGCGCACGTCGAAGCCCCGGAGATCGGGAGTCACACGATCACGATTCCAGACCAGCCGGGCTGTACCGTGACCGGTGGCAGCGTAAGTAACGGCGGCCCAACGATCACGGGTCCAGGCAGCATCACGATCAATGTCAAGAGCAACAACTTCCTGACCTCGTGGCACATCTTGGTCTACTGCAACTAAGCGCGGATAGCGGTGTGAGGAGCAACAGGCCGCGGCAGCCGCCGCGGCCTCTCTCTCAGTTGGGGCTGACGATATAGCTGCCGGAACAAACCCATGCGGTACTCCCGACGGTCGAGGAGTAGCCCCGGCGGGACGTTGTTCGAACC
>JBGPYE010000087.1:0-6660 GCA_041493095.1 Candidatus Dormibacteraceae bacterium | reverse complement strand
ACTCACTGGGTCGAGCTCGACCACCTTTGGCTCGTTGGGTCCACCACCACGAACCTAGTGGTCCTAAGATGCCGGAGGAAATGGACCGACGGGGTTAGCTGGTGGGAGCTTGGGGCGTGCTGGCGTTCGACAACGACGACGCCAATGACTGGGCGCACGACCTTGATCGTGTCTCCGACCTCTCGCTGGTGGAGTCAGCCTTCCAGCAGGTCGAGGCATTGGACTCCACCAGCTACCTCGAGCAAGGTGTGGCCTGCAACGCCCTGGCCGCCTGCGAGGTCCTCGCCCGGCTTCGCGGACGACCGGGCTACACGAATGCGTACACCGAAAAAGTCGATCAATGGGTCGCCGCCCACCCAATCGATCCGCCGACCGCGCTGATCACCCGAGGAGAAGCCGTGATCGACCGAATTCTCGCCCCAGGATCTGAGCTTCGCGACGTCTGGGAAGAAGCGGGTGACGAGGAGTGGCGGGCCGCGGTCGACGACCTTCGGAGTCGCATGTCGAACTGAAAAAGTTCACCGGCGCCTACCTTTTGATCGCAGCGCCGGCGGTCGTCGGTTGTGTATTCCTCCTGCTCGACCACGGTGAATATGACGCAGCCAACGCCTTCAGAAATGCGGTGGAATGCGCCGACACATCCAGCGATCACTGCTATCAGCTGTACCCCGGCGTGATCCAGAAGGTGCGCGTGGCTCAGACGAGCAGCGGCGAACAGGATGCGGTCGACATCACAAGCGGCGGATCGACCACGCATATCTCACTCCAACCCTCGGCGGCGAACGCCTCCCTAGTGCAGCCCGGCGCACCCGTCACCGTCGAGTGGTACGTCGGGTCGATCGCCACGGTCTGGATCGGCGGCCACGCAATTCCATCGACCGCCAACCTGGCAGCTTCCCATGCCAACTTCGCCTACGTCGGCGGGATCCTCGTCTGGATCGCCGCGCTCGTCTGGGCCATCGTGCTGCTCAATCGCCGGATGCTGTCTCTCTTTGACGCGGTGAGGATTCTGCCCGCCACCGCAGAGATCCTGGCGGTTGCCACGCGCGAACGCATCCTTCCGAGCGGGACGACCGGTTGGGTCATCAAACCACGACCTAAAGAAGCTCTCTTCCTACCTCTCTTGCTTGCCGCCCTGGCCCTGATCTCCATCAGGCCACTGATGAATCCTGACTCCAGGCTGATCGCGCTCGTGGGTGACCTATTGCTGTTCGTACCGATCATCGTCCGGCTGGCCCTGGATTTCCGCAATAGCCGACTCATGGCCGACCGCACCTCGATCACCCTCGTCAACTCGATCGGCCGGAGGCGAAGCTGGCCGCTCGCGGAGATCCAGCAAGCGGCTATCGTCGGCCTGCGCTGGACGGATTGGACCGTCCCGACCCTACTGTTCGTCGGTAAGGACGGAACACGGCTCTTCGCCGCGACCAGCGTCTACTGGAATCTCGACGACATCGGCGCCCTCTGCGTGACGCTTGGGATCCCGCTGTCGGTCGACTACGAACCGACGCAACCGACGCGCGTCAAGCCGCTGAGGTTAGCGCTGTCCCTCGGCGCAAGCCTGATCACAGCGCTCTTGCTGTGGCTCTCGTTTTGGCCCCTGCCGCCGTCAAACAGTTAGCCCAAAAACCGCTACATTTCTGCCGGGGATGGCAACTGCCAAGAAGGCCAAGCACGCCAAGCACAAGAAACCCGCCCCCCTGACCAAAAAGGACTACGAGAAGGAGCTCCGCCGCCTCCAGGTCGAGCTGCTTCAGCTCGAGGAGTGGGTCCGGCACCGAAACCTCCGCGTGGTCGTCCTCTTCGAAGGCCGCGACACCGCCGGCAAGGGAGGCGTCATCAAGCGCATGACGGCGCTCCTCAACCCACGCTACGTCCGCGTCGTGGCCCTGCCCGCCCCGACCGAAAGAGAGCGCTCGCAGTGGTACTTCCAGCGCTACATCACGCACCTACCCTCCGCGGGCGAGATGGTTCTCTTCGACCGAAGCTGGTACAACCGCGCCGGAGTCGAGCACGTCATGGGCTTCTGCACCGACGCCGAATACGACGAGTTCATGCGCACCTGCCCGCAGTTCGAGCGAATGCTCGTTCACTCGGGGATCCTCCTGGTCAAGTACTGGTTGTCGGTGAGCGATGATGAGCAGGAACGCCGGTTCACCGCGCGGATCAACGATCCCACCAAGCGCTGGAAGCTCAGCCCGATGGACCTGCAGGCCCGCGCGAGGTGGGTCGACTACTCGGAGGCGAAGGACCAGATGTTCGCGTACTGCGACATCAAAGAAGCGCCGTGGTACGTGGTCGAGACAGACAACAAGCGCGCTGCGCATCTGAACCTCATCTCACACTTCCTCTCACTCATCCCCTACGAACCCGTGCCTAAGGAGAAGATCAAGCTTCCGGCACGCCAGAAGCGCAACTACAACCGACCCCCAAAAAGCTCGCAGCGCATGGTGCCGGTCAAGTACGAGGTGGAGTGAAGGTGAAAGTAAAAGACGTGCCGCCGGGACGCCTCCTGTTGGTCGAACCGCAAACAACCGTCGCCGAGCTGGCAAGACTCATGCGCGTCGACGACTGTGACGCGGTCGCGATCATGTCCAAAGGCCGCCTGGTGGGGATCGTCACGGAGACAGACCTGGTGCAAGCCATCGCCGACGGCGTCAATCCACAGCAGGCCAAAGCAGAGGTGATCATGTCGGCGGATCCTGCGACGGTCAGCGCCGACGAGGACGTCTCAGTCGTGGCGGTCAAGATGATGAGGCTCGGCATCCACCACCTGCCGGTCCTCAATCAGGAAGGCGAGCCAGTCGGTCTCCTTTCGGCGCGCGACCTTGTCGCGGTGCTAGATCGGGGCGGGGCATCCAAGTAAGCTGCGGCAACTCGTTTCGGTACGACCATTCGCCACGCGTCCAACACCAGCTCACGCATCTCCATTTCGTCGATCGCCTCCATGCGGACGAGCACCCAGTGGTAGCGCATGTCAGACGCGGACGGCAGCATGAACTTGTCCGGCGTCCCACCCACCAGCCAGTCGCGTTCTTCCTTCGGAAACCCAAACCCCATCACGGTCCCGTCATGAGAAAAAGACACGTAAACGATCCGGCCGACGTAGAACTTCATGCGACCGCCCACCAGCCCCTCCGTCGTGCGCGGCAGCGTCATCGCAAACCTCCGCACGTCGTCGATTGTCACCATCACCCGGCGTCCACATGTTTGGCGAACCAAGTTTTCAGCGCGGCCCCGTCACGCCACGCTTGCTTCACCCGCTCGAGTGCCTCACCGGTGGCGATCCACGGCCCAACGTCCCACCGCCGCCAGTAAATCAGCTGCTTCAGTCGCAGCAGCTCTCGGCGCGGATGGTCCTGTCCAAAAGGTAGAGGTACCCGCTTCAAGTCCGGCTGACTGATGTCGTATCCCTTGTCGCGCAGCACGTCGACGAGGCCGACCACCTTCCGGCCAGAAGACTCAGCCGCAACCCCGGCGCGATACCGGGCCAGGTGCGCCGTGTCCATCAGGTACCGGCCGCCCGCCGCAGTCAGACCCGAGGCGTCGAGCGCGACGTAACCGCCGTCACGAGCGCTGGCGTAGATGTTCGTCTTGTACGGGGACTTGTCGGCAGCGAAGCGAATGTCGCGATTGGGACGCGACAGCCGCGCCCGGCCGAACTCCGGCTCAAGCTCGGCGAGGAGCGCGAGCATCGGACCCTTCACCACCTCTTCGTACTGGCGTCGATGAGCCTGGAAATAAGCCTTGGTGTTGTTCGCCTTGAGGCCGAGAAAGAAGCCGCGGAAGTCGCCCGTCCAACCGGTGAATTGGCTCAACGCCCGATCGCCAGACCTGTGACGCGGCTTTCTGTCACGCCTCTAACTCCAGCAGTGAGAAATCGCCGTCCAAGCGCCAGCGAGACCGCTGTGAACGCGATCCCGGCATAGATCGGCGCCACATGCAGGAAATCCGTGTACGCAACGCCGATATGAACCGCGAGCGCAGCCCCGAACCCCAACGCCGCCGAGGCCAACGAAGTCCACCATACCCACGCCTGTCCCCGCTCCCATCCCCACGCGGCGATCAGCAAGACCGCAACACCCGCAGAGACCAGCGCCCCGCCAAAACCCGCCCGGTCGTGAGCGATGAACGAGAGCAGCCGGTCGTTCGCTGCGGCAAGCGCCTGCGCCGAGGTGCTCATGTAGCTAAGGTCCGACGGGACGAACACCGCCGTCAGCCCTTCATACGAGATCGCCACGCCGCCGATGATCAGTCCGCCGCCCACGACCACCATCAGCAGCTGGCCGAGCAGCGCCTGCTGCCGTTCTGCGTCCGGGCCCTCATCGTCGAGCACCGGCGTGTGGCCGCGAGGCCTCCGCCACGTGGCAATGATGAACAGGGGAAACAGGACAGCCGCCAGCGCGACGTGAGCGGGTTCGACATAGCGGTATCCGAAAAAGTAGAAGAGGGTCGGGAACCCGACCACTCCCGACGCGAGCATTGCGTCCCGCGCCCACGCCAGGCCTCGCCGGATGCCCCACCACGAGAGCGCCGAGTAGAGGATCCCGATCGCTACCATCACCCCGGCCAGCGTGATCCGGTCGTGCTGGAGGAAGTGGATCAGGCGGGGGTTGATAGCGGCAAGGCCGGCTGCATCGACGCGCAGAAAAGACGCGTCGTAGGGAAGGAGCACGGGACCTAGCGCGACGATCGCCGCTCCTATGCCGCCCGCGATCATGCCGAGTCCAAGGGCCAGCCCGGCGAACCACGCCCGCCCACGCGCCGCGGGCATATTCCCGACGTAGGCCATCGACGCCCGGTGAAACCAACCCGGCCCGGCCTCGATCAGACCCTCGGACGTGATCAACACGGCCGCCGCTCCCGCTTCGATGAGGTCGGCGGCAAATGAAGGCGAAGCGACCGATGTCGTCGCGACCACCTCGCGCCCATCCACCGACGCCTCTCTTACTTGCGAGACAGAGGCGTTGCGCAGGACGACCACCTCTGACTGAAGCTCGGTATCCCCGACGAGGATCCGGCGCCCTGTCTCAACCGAGCCGACCTCCACCAGTCCGGCCCCCAGGGCAGGAAGTGCTTGAAGCGCCTCCCGCGCCACCCCGGGGCCAACGCTCGCCCCGACCCTGGACACGACCTCGACTCCGGCCACCCGCCCAGTGGCTTCAGCCGGAGGCGCTGTATGACCAAGCCCGGCCACCACCCACCGCCCGCCCGGTATCCGCGTCAACGCTGCGACCAGGCCCAGCGCCGCCAGCCTCGAACGACGCACCCCGAGCAGCGCCCCCATCGGGCGCCTCAGCGGTTGGTAGGTCCAATCCGGCACGTGGCCATCGTACCCAGGCCCCGAGCGTTTTCAGGCGGCCTGCACGCGGTCGGGCCAATGCCGGCTAATCAAACACTTGAGTGACTTTCGAGCCTTGCTGGGCGACGCGTCGCAAGCGCCGAGCCAGCCAGCACCAGCACGAACCCGATCAACATCCCGGCTGTGAAGTTCTCGTGCAGGACGATCACGCCCACCACCGCGGCCACCGCGGGGTTGATGTATGTGATCACTGTCGCGCGCACCGGTCCGATTGCGGCGATCAGCGCGAAAAAGAGCACGAACGCGAGCGCCGTGCAGACGACCGCCAGCACCAGCACCGATACGATCACGTCCATGTGCGGAACCGACCGCGGCCACTGGAAAGCGGCCAAAGGCGCATAGACGACGGCGCAACCCGCGAGAGCGACCGCCGTCACGCCCATCGACGGCAGCTCGCTCAGGTAGCGAGACACGATGACCGGGCCTGCCGCATAACAGACCACCACCAGCGCCATCTCGACCAGCGCCACCCAGCCCGACGCCCGCAAGTCGAACCCCACGATCGCCGCCACCCCCGCCAGACCGAGCAGCAGCCCCGAGATGCTCGCCAGACCGAGGTGCTCCCGGTTACCGAATGCGGTCGCGATCACGACTCCCACCAGCGGCACCGCAGACACGAGCAGGCCGGCCAGAGAGCTCGTGATCTTCTGCTCGGCGCTCGCGAGCATGTACCACGGGATGCCGATCTCGACTGCAGCAAACGCGACCAGAGGCAGCCAGCGCTTGATGAGGCCCCGCAGCTCGCCCCGCGCCAAAACGATGGGAAGCAGGATCAACGCGCCGATCGCGCAGCGTGCGAAGACCAGCACCACCGGCCCCAGTTCCTTCACGGAGATCCGGATGAACAGGTAAGAAATTCCCCAGATCACACTCATCGCGATGAACAGAAGAAGGCTTCGGCGCGTCATGGAAGATGCACCTTAAGTCATCGCCGCGACAGGAATAGGGTGTAATGAGAGTCGTATGGATAACGACGACAGAAGGTCGCGCTGGAGACGCCGAAGCTTCGGCTGCAACAATGGCTGCGGCTGCGGCTTCGGTTGCGGCGGCTTCCTGGTCGTACTCACCGTGGGTATCTTGCTGAGCCTCTTCAACGCCGACCTGGGTGTTGGCGTGTCGGCCCGGATCCCGTTCACCCAGAGCAACGTCACGCTGGCGGGCTCGATCGGTGCGAAGGAAAAGGCGGCCAGCGCCCTGCCCGATTACACGCACGGCCGCCTCGGCGGCAACCAGAACTTCATCAACAACTCGGCGACCCTGACGATCGGCCCAGCCGAAGGAACCGCCATCTTTGTCGT
>JBGPYE010000124.1:0-5662 GCA_041493095.1 Candidatus Dormibacteraceae bacterium | reverse complement strand
TTCGCCCGCGCCTCCTGGCGCTTAGGTCCAGGGCGATGCCTGGCGGCGCGACCAGTAGGTTGCGGACGGCTCGGTGATCTGCCCCAACGCTTCGATCTCAATTTCCGACAGTTGAACGGACACCGCCTGGAGGTTGCTCGCGAGCTGGTCCGCGGCGATCGCCCCTGAAAGCACTACGTCTGCCCATGGCTCTGCGAGAACCGCTGCGATAGCCACTGCGTCGACCTGCACTCCGTGGTCATTTGCGACCTTTCCGAGCACGCCGGCTGCGAAGTCTCCGAAGCTCGCGAGCCGTCCATTGGCGAGGGCCTCCTTGACGATGACCCCATAGCCTGCCTGGTGCGCCTCCGCGAGTGCCTCGCCGGCCGATCGTTCCAGCAAGTTCCAGGTGGCCTGGACGGTCTGGAAGACGCGCACCCCATCCATGCGCATCTCGAGCGATTGCCTGATCACGTCGGGTTGTCCAGGACCGCTGACTGTGAGCCCGATTGCCATCCCCTGTTCCTTGAGGCGCGCGAGCTCGTCGAGGACGGCGAGGTCGTCGAGCACCCCCGTTTCCCAGGTTGCGGAATGGATCTGGTACAGCAGCAGGTGGTCGCCAAGCTCGGCCCGGCTTTCGGCGTACTGGCGTCTCAAGGCATCGACCGAGTGGTCCTTCACCTCGTTCACCCTGGCGTCCATCGACCAGTCGCCAACGTAGGTGTAGCCCCACTTTGAGCCGACCGCCGGATCTCCCGGCGGACGCCCTCGGTCCTTGAGCCACGAACCGAGAAAGAGCTCCGCCAAACCATAAGAGCGGGCAGCATCCACGTAGCGCACGCCCGACCCGTAGGCGGCATCGAGCAGCTCGTGGGTGCGCCGCTCCAGGAACTCGACCGATCGGTCCGCGCCGAGCTTGTCCTGTCGGCCGGCGCCGAGGTAAGCCGGCCGCCCGACTCCGGCCAGCCCGAGGCCTATGGGCGTGACCTCGAGGCCCGAGACGCCGAGGGCGCGCGGCTGCATCGCGGCCTAGCTCAGACCGGTTGCGGCGCGGCCTCCACCGAGGTCAGCAGGTTCCACAGCGACTCGGACATCACTGCGGCGGCCTCACCTGAGCCGTCCGAGCAAAGCGCGCGCAGCTCGGCCGAATGCTCGATGTCGAGGTGCTGGTGCACTGCAAAGTACTCGCCGCCCGTGGTGGGGCCGATGTCATAGAAGGCCGACAGCCCGGCAAGCTTGGCTCCAGCCACAGCGGGCGTCTGCTGTTCGAGGGCCCAGACCACGGCCGCGGCATCGCCCTGCGCCGCGAGCTCATCGCCGCGCTCTACGAGCTTTGCCGTCACCGCGTTGGATGGTGCGAGCCGAATTGCCTCCGAGCTCAGACCAAGGGCGTTGCCGAACCTCTCCCACATTTCAATGTGTGAGCGTTCCTCGGCAGCGTGACGCGCGACCTCGGCGGGGTCTCCGCCACGCACCTGCTCGAGCCATCCCGGGACGGCGCGCACGACGTGTGCGTACTGCACGACGTAGTCGCAGAGCTCATCTCGAGTCAGAGTGCCCTGCGTCCAACGCTGGTAGAAGCTGTGCTCCAGCAGGTTCCAGCGGGCTGTCACACCGTCAAGCGTCTGGTCCATCGATATCTCCTTCAAAGCGTGCGATTGGTGGCGCCATTGTCGGTTATTGCTTAGACGAACAGCGGCTCCGCCTTTGCGCGCTCCAGCATCGTGGAAAGCTCGGGATCGGTGGGACGCTTTTCGAAACGTTCGGCGGCGTCCAGCACCCTAGGCAGCAACCGTGACCCGACTGCGAGAGCGCGTATCCGGCGTGCGCGCGGCTCGTGGGACCAAACCCCCTCCGCCGGAGTAGCCAGGCAACCCGGCGCAGACCGGGCCCCGTCCAGCCCCCGTATGAGTTGACAGCGCCGTCAACTCAAACGACACTCCTGCCATCACTCAGTAGGAGGAATACGCAATGCGCAAGCTCATCCTGTCGGTCCTGGTCTCGGCGGTGGTCATGGCCCTTTCAATCGCGCAGGTCGCTGCGGCCGGAATCGGACCGACGCCGTAAAGCCATTCGTTAAGTTAGTCGTCCCTGTTGGGCGTGGCGGGGGTTATGCTCACCGCCATGCTCGACAGGAAATATCGCGGTCGCCGTAAAGGGATCCCCATTCGAGCGGGCTCCGTCCGGCAGGCACGGATGGAGGCCAAGCTCAGCCTGGCGCAAGTCGCCGCCAACCAGGTCAGCCGCACGGCCATTCATCACATCGAGAACGACCGGGTTAAGCCATCTCTCGAAACGCTTCAGCTGATCGCCCGCCAGACCCGGAAACCGATCGAATACTTCTTGCTCGCGCCGCATGGTCAGCCTGAGCTGACCGAACCCCATCAGGAGCTCGTGCAGCTCGAGCATTTGATCGCCACCCGCGACTTCCAGGCCGTCGTCCGGCTCGGTCTCACCCTGCTTAACAGGGGGTGGAGCGACGATGGCGTGGCTCTCGTCCAGTTCTATCTCGGCCAGGCGTATTGCAGGCTCGTGCAGCCGAACGAGGCGCTGATGAATCTGCCAACGGCGCGCGCTCAATTCGAGCGTTACGGGCTCGAGTGGCTGGCTGTGGACGCCCTTGATTGGGAAGCGAGCGCTCGGGGCCTTCTCGAAGATCCGATGGCAATTGCGCTTGCCAACGAGGCTCTCGAACGTTGTCGCAGGCTCGAGCCGCGCCAGAATCAGATGGAAGCCCGAATCCTGGGCCACCTCGCGGGCATGTATGTCGTGGCCGAATCCTGGGCATTGGCGATCAGCTATTACGAGGCTGCCGTCGAGGCGGCCAGCGCCGTCAAGGATCTACTCCAGTTAGGCAAGGTGCACCACGGACTGGGTATGGCGTACTTGCAGCTGCGGCAGCCGGCGAAAGCTCGCCAGCACATCGACAAGGCGCTTGCGCTTTACTCGATCGAGTCAGATCAAAGCGCTGTCTACCGGGTCGAGAATGATCTCGGCGACCTTATGTTGTACGAGGGCCTGCTCGACTTGGCTGAAGAGCACTTCCTGAAAGCGATGGCCGGGGCCGAGCAGCTGGGCATGGACCGGCGAGGTCTCGGTTTCATCCTGGTCAACCTTGGCGAGGTCAACTTGCGGAAGGGCAAGTTAGACCAGGCGCGGACCTATCTGGATCAGGCGCAAGAGGCGGGCGCGGCAGTCGGAGAACGGATCGTTCTCAGCTTGGCTCAGGGTCTTCTCGGCCGGCTCGAAGAGAAGCTGGGCGATAGTCGCGCGGCCGACGATCATTTTGCTCAGGCGATCGAGATCCTCAACGCGTTGGAAATGCCGGCTCGGCTGCGCGATTGCCACATGGAATATGCGCAGCTCCTCGATGAGCGGGGAGATATCCGCACGGCTGCGCATCACTGGCGGTTAGCCGCACAGATTGGAAGGTCAGCGGCCCTGGGGATCCATTTCTCTCGGCGGTATGGCGACTCGAGCTTCGAACGTAGGCAGTCAGTTTCCTGAGGTCTGTCTAGCTCAGCGTTCCTCGCGGACGTAGGGAACGCCCAGTGAGGCCGGTGCGCCGAGTCGCTGCTTGGCCCAGCCGGTGGAGACGATCACCAGCACCGCCACCGTCATGACGTACGGCAGCGACCCGAAAAGCTCTGGCGGAAGTGGAACCTGGTGTGCTTGCAGCACAAAACCCAGGCTCGAGAAGAGTCCAAACAGGTACGCGCCGGCGAGCGTGAGCTCGGGACGCCAGAAGGCGAAGATCACCAGGGCGATCGCGATCCAGCCCGCGCCGGAGGTCATTCCGTCGATCCAGTTCGGTGTGATCGCGAGGCTGTAGTACGCGCCGGCGACACCGGCCAGCAGGCCTCCCGCCAGCGTGTGCGCGTAGCGATAGCGGGCCACGTTCACACCCATGACGTCCGCTGTTTGCGGGGACTCGCCGACCGCGCGCAGGTGCAGGCCGGTGCGCGTCCTGTAGAGGTAGGCCAGCGTCAGGATCACCAGCGCCCACGAGGCGTAGACCAGTGCGTTCTGGTGGAACACGATGGGCCCAAGCACAGGCACGCCTGAGAGCCCGAAGACGTTGATGGCGGTGAACTCGTGCTTGGCCGGCTGGCCGCCGAGGCTGCCAACGCTTCCAATGTATGACGAGAGGCCGGCGCCGCCCGCGAAGATCGTGAGCGCAAGGCCCGACACGATCTGGTTGGCACGCAAGCTCACGGCCAGGACGGCGTGGATGAGCGAGGTGGCCAGGGCCGCGACTCCGCCGATCAGCGTCGCGAGCAGAAGCACGAGCCAGGTGGGACCGCCCAGGTGCTGCACGCTCCAGAAGGCGGTGACCGCGCCGATGAGCATCATCCCCTCCACCCCGAGGTTGAGGACGCCCGACCGCTCGGCGAGCAGCTCCCCCACCGCGGCGAAGACCAGGGGCGTCCCGTAGAAGATCGAGGACGCGATCAGCACGACAACGATGCTGTCGTTGACGTTCATTACGGACTCACGCCCCTCTCCCCAAAGCGGACAGGGAGCGAGATCCGGTAGTGGATCAGCAGCTCGCCGCCGAGGGCGAAGAAAAGGATCATCCCCTGGAGCACGCCGACCAGCCCCGCCGGAAATCCAGGGCCTTGAAGGCTGTACCCCGCGTTGGCCAGGCCGCCTAACAGGAACGCGACGAGCACGACCGAGAACGGGTTGTAGCGGCCGAGCGCGGCGACGACGATCCCCGCGTAGCCAAGGCCTGCCTGCTGCAGACCGCGCGGGTCGAGCACGTGCCGGAAATCACCGACCTCGCTCGCACCGCCAAGTCCGGCGAGCGCCCCGGACAGCCCCATCATCATTACCACGACGCGCCGGGTCTTGACACCGGCGTAGCGCGCGGCCGACTTCGAATCGCCAAGGATGCGAGCCTGGAGGCCGAAGATGGTGGATCGGTACAACCACCACAGCAGCGCTGCCGCCAGCACCCCGAGCACAAAACCGAACGGCACCACGACCACGCCCAAATCGAAGCTCGGCCACATGGCGGCGGCCGGTAGAGGTTTGCCCTGCGGAAATGCGCGCGCGCTGAACGTGCTCAGGTCCCGCCAGAACGATCGGCTACCGAAGATCAGGTACGTAAGCAGGAGGCCGGCGACGTAGTTGAGCATCAGCGTGGTGATGATCTCGTTGGTGTTGAAATACGCCTTCAGCAACCCGGGGATGACCGCCCATGCGGCCCCAAACAGCAACCCGCCCGCAATCATGCCCGCGATGATCACCGGGCCGGGTTGATCGCGGAGAAGGAGTCCCGCGCCCGATGCCCCCACCGCCCCCAGGTACAGCTGACCCTCCGCCCCGATGTTCCACAGCCGCATGCGAAACGCGGCCGCGGCGGCCAGCCCGGTGAGCAGCAGCGGAGTCGCCGTGATCATGGTGTTGGACAGTGAGCCGGGCTCGATGAACGCGCGGTCGAACAGGCGCGCGTAAGTCGCGATCGGGTCTTTGCCCGCGACCAGCAGAACGATCGCCGTCGCTGCGATTGCCGCGAGCAATGAAGCCACCGGCACCGCGACTAGAAGCCAGCGCGGCGTGTCCAGCCGGCGCTGGATCCTCACGCCGACGCGCCGGCCATCATCAGGCCCAACTGCTGCACGTCGGCGGTTGACCTGGGCACGACCCCGACGATTCGACCCTCATAGATCACCGCGAT
>JBGPYE010000215.1:0-3656 GCA_041493095.1 Candidatus Dormibacteraceae bacterium | reverse complement strand
TCTATGCGCCGGCAGGTTCACGTGCACAAAGCAGCGGCAGCCCGAAGCTCGAGGTCAAGCGATGCGACGGGTGCGACGATTCGGATGCGATTCACTTGAGGTCTGACCTGCATGTTCGACTCGGATTCCGCCAGCCCGGGCTGCGGATGCGGCCGGCGGGCGGAAGAGGCTCGCGCAAGCTGCAGGACATCCTGGTCGACGCGCGGGTGCCGCGTGAGGACCGCGACTCGTGGCCTCTGGTTTTCGCCGGCGATCGGCTCGCCTGGGTTCCAGGCATCGCCGTGGACTCCGAGCTTCGAAGCGTAAAGGGCGAACCGGCCCTCCATGTCGCGATCTCGCCAATGCCGGACCGTTGGCGTTCCAAAGTTGCTAGGCTAGAAACGCCGATCAGCCCTCGAGGAGAGTCGAGTTGAGTCGTTTCCCCCGCTCCAGCCTGTTTTATTTCGCACTGGTCGTCGTGCTCGGCCTGGTGTTCTGGTTCACCTGGCAGTCGATCCAGAGTGGCCAGAATGCCAACGACTGGGATTTCTCGACAATGATGACCAAGGCTGCGGACGGCCAGGTCAGGTCGCTGGAGATCAGCGGCACCGACGGAATCGTTGTCGACTCGGACGGCCACAAGCACAACGTCGTGCTGCCCGACTGCACCGGCGAGTGCCAGTTCATAACCGAGCTTCGCAGTACGGACCACGTCGCCGTCAAGTACGACAAGAACAACAGCGGCGGCTACCTGGTCAGCGTCCTATTGCCGAACATCATCCTGGTCATCCTGATCGCCGCCTTCATGTGGTGGGTCTTGAGACAAACCCAGAGCGGAAACAACCAGGCGATGTCGTTCGGGCGGTCTCGCGCGCGCATGATCGCCGGCGACAAGCCCGCCATCACATTCGCCGACGTAGCGGGTGTGGAGGAGGCGAAGCAGGAGCTGAGCGAGATCGTCGAGTTCCTGAAGTACCCCGAAAAGTTCGTGGCGCTGGGGGCTCGCATCCCCAAAGGCTGTCTCCTGGTTGGACCTCCTGGCACAGGCAAGACGCTGCTGAGCAAGGCCGTGGCGGGTGAGGCCGGCGTGCCGTTCTTCTCGATCTCCGGTTCGGAGTTCGTCGAGATGTTCGTCGGTGTGGGCGCCAGCCGCGTCCGCGACCTGTTCGACCAGGCCAAGAAGAACTCGCCCTGCATCGTGTTCGTCGATGAGATCGACGCCGTCGGACGCCAGCGCGGCGCCGGCCTGGGCGGCGGTCACGACGAACGAGAGCAGACCCTGAACCAGCTCCTCGTCGAGATGGACGGATTCGACACCAACACTCACGTCATCGTGATCGCTGCCACCAACCGGCCGGACGTGCTCGACCCCGCGCTCCTGCGGCCGGGACGCTTCGACCGCCACGTCACGCTCGACCGGCCCGACATCAAGGGTCGCCGCGCAATCCTCGACGTCCACGCCCGCAACAAGCCGCTCGACTCGACCGTCGACCTCGACGTGCTGGCACGACAGACGCCGGGCTTCACCGGCGCCGACCTCGCGAACCTGATCAACGAGGCCGCCATCCTTTCAGCCCGTGCCGACAAGAAGGTGATCGGGATGGACGAGCTCGAGGAGGCTATCGCGAGGGTGATCGCGGGCCCGGAGCGGAGGAGCCGGCGCATCTCAGACCACGAAAAGGAGATCATCGCCTACCACGAGACCGGTCATGCCCTCGTGATGAAGGCGCTGCCGCACACCGACCCGGTGCACAAGGTGTCGATCATCTCGCGCGGCATGGCGCTGGGCTGGACCATGAGCCTCCCCGAAGAGGACAAGTACCTCATCTCACGCGATGAGCTCATGGACCAGATCGCCGGCATCATGGGTGGTCGGGTCGCCGAGGAACTCGTCTTCGGGGACATCACATCCGGCGCCGAGAACGACATCCAGAAGGCCACGCAGATGGCGCGGCGAATGGTGACCCAGTGGGGGATGTCGGACAAGCTCGGCAACGTGGCGATGGGTCACCGAGAAGAGCTCGTCTTCCTGGGCCGCGACCTCGGCGAGCAGAGGAACTACTCAGAGGAAGTCGCCGCCATCATCGACGAAGAGATCCGCAGCATCGTCAACCACGGCTACCAGACGGCCAAGGCAATCCTCACGCAGCAGCGCGACAAGATGGACGCGGTGGTCGAGAAGTTGAAGGTCGTCGAGACCCTCGACGCCAAGGAGCTTGACGAGATCCTCGCTCGAGAGACGCCTCAAGCGCCGGCGGCCGCCAGCTCGTCCGCGAGCTAGAACGCCAGAACGACTTTTCGTCGTGGGCCGGGGCAACCTCGGCCGCAGCCTTCAGCGGGCCTTTCGAGCGGCCGGCCATGTCACATCGCTCGTCCCTGGACGCACAGCGTTCACGAAGCCGCTTTCGCTCGGAATCGTGTTCCTGGCGGTTCCGGATCAAGCGGTCGCCGAGGTAGCCGCAGCCCTTGCCCGCTCGAATCCATCGCCGCGGCTGAGCTTTGTCCACGTCAGCGGGGCTCTGGGCCTCGGGGCGTTGGACGCGCTGCGCGACCACCCGGTCGGTTCGTTTCACCCGCTGCAGTCATTTCCCGCGCCGCGTGACCCGGAAGCGTTTCGAGGAATCACGGTCGCGGTCGACGCCAGCACTCCGAGCTTGATGCGGCGCCTTCGCGCTCTCGCCCGGGCGATCGGCGCCACGCCCAAGCGAGTCGGCGATGAGGACCGCGTCGTCTACCACGCGGCCGCGGTGTACGCGTCCAACTTCGTCGACGTCGTGGTGGCCGAGGCGGTCCGCCTGCTTGGCGAGATCGGATGGAGCGAAGCGGACGCCACGAAGGCGCTGCTGCCGCTGGTTGAGGGCGCAGTGGCCGGCATCCGCGAGCGAGGCCCGGTGCAGGCGCTCACGGGACCGATCAGGCGGGGTGACGCCGAGACGGTCAAACGGCACCTCAAGGCTCTCGACCCGCAAGCCCGGAAGACATATCGTATGCTCGCTTCGATCGCGCTCGAGATCGCAATGGAGGCAGGCCTCGAGCCTGCGGCGGCCGGGCGGATGCGAAGGGCGTTGACCGAAAAATCGGCAGCGACCCGAAGGAGACGTCGCGAATGACAACGGTCCTGGACGTCCAGCGCTTTAAGGATGAGCACCGGCGCTTTGCCGTGCTCACGGCGTACGACTACCTGAGCGCCCGGATCCTCGACGAGGCCGGAATCCCGATCCTGCTGGTCGGCGACAGCCTTGGGATGGTGATGCTCGGCTACCCAACCACGCTGCCGGTAACGCTTGACGAGATGATCCACCACGCGAAGGCGGTTTCACGGGGTTCGCGGCAGGCGCTACTGGTCGGAGATATGCCTTTCATGTCGTACCACGTGTCCGTGGAGCAGGCGGTTGCCAGCGCCGGGCGCTTCCTCCAAGAAGGCGGCATGCATGCCGTCAAGCTCGAAGGCGGCGGCCGGATCGTCGAGATCACGCGCCGCCTGACCGAGCTCGGCATTCCCGTGATGGGCCACCTCGGCCTCACGCCGCAGTTCGTCCACCAGATGGGCGGCTTCAAGGTCCAGGGCAAGTCGCAGGCCCAGGCGGCCCGGATCCTGGCCGACGCGCAGAATCTTGAGCAGGCCGGAGCCTTCAGCCTCGTCCTCGAGGGAGTTCCGGGCGAGCTCGGCAGGCGGG
>JBGPYE010000265.1:0-2656 GCA_041493095.1 Candidatus Dormibacteraceae bacterium | reverse complement strand
GAGGCGATGCGACAAGCCCATAACCATGTCGCGTGGTGGATGCGTGAGGCGGGCATGTCATCCATACGCCAGGACAACATCGGCAACCTGAGAGGACGCTATGAAGGCGCGGCGGGGGCTGACTCAACGCTAATCCTCGGTTCGCACCTCGACTCGGTTCGAGACGCCGGGAAGTACGACGGGCCGCTAGGCGTGATGATCGCCCTGGCCGCGGTGGAGCGACTTCACGACAGCGGGTCCCGGCTTCCATTCGCGATCGAGGTGGTCGGGTTCGCCGATGAGGAGGGCCTTCGGTACGGCACCACGTACCTCGGCAGTAGGGCGCTAGCCGGGGCTTTCGACGTCGCGGACCTGGAGCGCGCCGATGGGGATGGCGTGACGATGGCTGGGGCCATTCGTGATTTCGGCGGGAATCCGCAGCGGATCGGCGACGATCGCTGGAGCGGAGGCAAGCTGCTCGGCTACTGCGAGGTCCACATCGAGCAAGGCCCGGTGCTCGAAGCCAAAGGATTGCCGGTTGGCGTTGTTTCGGCCATCGCGGGCCAGTCGCGGTATCACATCACTTTTACGGGAGAGGCCGCTCATGCCGGCACGACACCGATGGATCACCGCAAGGATGCGCTCGCCGCGGCAGCGGTATTCGTGGAAACGGTGGAAGCCTACGCCGCCGCCGAGGAAGAGCTCGTCGCCACCGTCGGACAGCTGACAGTGGAGCCGGGTGCCGCGAACGTCGTGCCAGGAAAGGTAACGCTCAGCCTCGACGTCAGGCACCCGGACGATGCCACGCGGCGCCTTGCCGCGGAACGCTTGCTTGATCTCGCCCGCCAGATCGGCAAGCACCGGAGCATCGCCGTCTCGACCCGACTGGTCAGCGAAAACAGCTCGGTTTTGTGCTCAAAGCGACTGACGACCACGGTCGAGCAAGCCATCAAGGATTCAGGTCAGTCGCCCATCCAGCTCTCAAGCGGCGCCGGGCACGACGCGGTGGTTATGTCAGGGCTCACCGATGTGGCCATGCTCTTCGTTCGCTGTAAGGGCGGTATCAGCCACAACCCGGCCGAGTCGGTGACCGAGGACGACGTCGCCGTGGCCATCGATGTCCTCAGCAGGTTCGTGGAGCTGCTGGCGGCCGAGGGGTGAGCGACCTGGTCATCCGTGGCGGCAATGTCGTCACGCCAAAAGGCGTGATGAGTGCGGATGTCGCCATCAACGACGGCGTGATCTCGGCGGTCGGGCCCAACCTTGACACGGCGCCCAAGGAGATCGACGCCACCGGTCTGCACGTGTTGCCCGGCGGTGTCGATTCGCACGTACATTTCAACGAGCCCGGACACACCGATTGGGAGACGATCGCGAATGGTTCGGCCGCGCTGGCGGCCGGCGGCTACACCGCCTTCGTCGACATGCCGCTCAACAGCTTGCCCGTCACCATCGATGGCGAAGCATTCGACTTGAAGGTCGCAGCCGCAAGTGCTTCATCGACGCTCGACTTCGGATTGTGGGGCGGCCTCGTCCCAGGCAATCTCGACCGGCTGGAGGAACTTCACGCTCGCGGAGTGCTCGGGTTCAAGGCGTTCATGTGCCAGAGCGGGCTCGATGAGTTCCCGGCGTGTGACGACCGCACGCTGCGCGAGGGTATGCGCCGCATCGCGGCACTGGGCTCGGTCCTGCTCCTCCACGCCGAGGATGCCGAGGTCGTCGACACGCTGAGCCGCGAGGCGATCGCCCACGGCATGACAGGCGCCCGCGACTTCGCCCGCTCGCGACCAGCCAACGCGGAGCTGAACGCCATCTCGCGCGCCATTTCTTTCGCCGAGGAGACGAGCTGCGCCATACACATCGTTCATGTGAGCACCGCCCAGGGCATGCGCTGGATTCAGGAGGCGCAGACCACAGGGGTCAACGTGACCGGCGAGACGTGCCCGCACTACCTGCTCTATACCGAAGATGACCTCGAGCGGCTCGGTGGCCTGGGCAAGTGCACGCCGCCGTTTCAGACGGACGAGGATCGGGAGGAGCTGTGGGCGATGCTCGCGGAAGGCAGCCTGCCGATGGTCGTGTCTGACCACTCGCCCAGCTCGCCCAATCTCAAGCAAGGTGATGACTTCTTCAAGTTGTGGGGTGGCATCTCGGGCTGCCAGTCGACCCGTCAGCTGCTGCTGCAGGGAGCGCACCGAAGATCAATCGACGTGGCGGTGATTGCCGCCGCCACCGCCACCAACGTGGCCCGGCGCTTTGGATTGGCGCGCAAGGGGGAGGTTGCGGTGGGCTTCGACGCCGACCTCTGGCTAGCCGACCTGTCCCACGAGTCGGTGGTGCGGCGAGAGGATCTGCTCTATCGGAATCCCTTCAGCGTGCACGAGGGGCAGTCGATTCGCGGCCGCACCGTGCGGACGCTCGTACGCGGCCAAACCGTGTCCGTCGAGGGCCGGCCCGTTGCTGGGCGCTCGGGCCGCCTCGTGACTCGAGAGGCTTAAAGACCTGCACGCGCCCGCAGGCGCTTGCTCTCGGCTGCAATGTCCCTCGCGATCCTGTCCTCATCCCAGGTCAGCAGGCGGCCTTCGCGGACAACGACCTTGCCGTTGACCACGACCGCCTCGGCGCGGCCGGGCGGGGCAAGCGCCAGCGCGGCCAGCGGATCTTCAATGCCGGCATG
>JBGPYE010000041.1:0-8777 GCA_041493095.1 Candidatus Dormibacteraceae bacterium | reverse complement strand
GACGCCCGCGGACGCTGCGCTGATGATGCAGCTAGGCGTCGACGGAGTCTTCGTCGGGTCGGGCATCTTCAAGTCCGAGGACCCTTTGAAGCGTGCCAAGGCGATCGTCGCGGCGACCACGTACCACGACAAGCCTGAGATGCTGGCGGAAGTCTCCACGGGACTGGGGAAGGCGATGCAAGGTCTCGACATCCCCGCCATCCCCAAGGATGAGCTCCTCTCTGCCCGAGGCTGGTAGCTCCACTCCCGCCGGGCGCGCGCAGGGCGCACTAGTAGGAAAGATGAGCAAATCACCTCTCATCGGGGTCCTCGCGATGCAGGGTGCGTTTGCCGAGCACATCGTGGCGCTCAAGAAGAGCGGTGCGAACACGCGGCTGGTGCGGACGCGTGAAGACCTCTCGGGCCTCGACGGCATCGTGCTTCCCGGAGGGGAGAGCACGACGATGACCATGCTCCTGGAGCGCACCGGGCTGCTCGAGCCGCTGCGCGATGCGATCTCTGGCGGACTCGCCACGCTCGCGACCTGCGCGGGGATGATCGTGCTGGCCCGCGAAGTGGTTGACGGCATGTCCGACCAGCCGGGACTGGGCCTGCTCGATATCGGTGTCCGGCGCAACGGCTACGGCCGTCAGGTCGACAGTTTTGAAGCCGCGCTGGACGTCAAAGATCTGGGTGGGAAGTCATTTCCTGGCGTCTTCATCCGGGCGCCGCTGGTCGAGTCCACGGGCGCGGTCGAGGTGATCGCCCAATACGATGGGCACGCTGTCGCGGTCCGGCAAGGACGCATCGTCGCGCTCAGCTTTCATCCCGAGCTCACCGACGACCTGCGCCTGCATCGTGAGTTCGTCCGCCTGGCGGCTGAGCGGTCGTGAAGGTGCGCGCGGCCGGACTGTTGGACCTCGCCAGGATCGAGGAGATGCACCGCTCGGCCGACGTTCGGCTGAGCGAAGCTGAGCCGCCGGCCGCGAGGCTTTGGTCGCTGCTCAGCTCAACGCTCTCCGCGCTGCTGCCCCTCTCCCAGGAGACGCTTATCTACGTCGCCGAAGACGACGGGAAGGTCGTCGGCTTCATCCAGGCCTCGGGTCAGCCGCTGGGCCTCGACCTGAGAGGCGCGAGGGTGCTCCAGGTCCTGAACCTGCAGGTTGCCGACGAAGCTGAATCCGACGAGGTGGCCGCGGCGCTCGTGGAGCACCTCTCCAACCAGGCGCTCGAGAAGGGCGCCCTGAGGCTTTTCGTCCGCCTCCCCGAGGGTGACCCGCTGCTCCCGGCCTTTCGGCTGCGCGGGTTTCGCCAGTACGCGACCGAGGTGGTCGTCTACGCGGACCAGCCGGTCACGCGCTCGGAGCAGTTTCCCGACGGCGTGCGGCCGGTCAAGCGTGGAGACAACCGGATGCTCTACCAGCTGTATCGGAAGGTGACTCCGCAGGGAGTTTCCCAGCTCGAAGCCCCGACTTATCGCGAATGGAGGGCGCTTCACGGCGGCGAGTGGAGCGGCCGGCTCGCAGCGCGTGGCTCGGACAAGCACGAGTATGTGGTCGACCGCGTGGAGGTGGTCGGATGGGTCAAGGCTGAGCGGAGCACCGGGGCGCGACCCGACACTCTCAACTTCATGGCCCTTCCCGAAGGTCCTCTACCGGGAGAGCTCGCCGACTTCGGCCTGTCGCTGCTCGAGGGCTCGGAGGCGCCCGCCTGGTCGAGCTTGCGACACTATGATTCCCACATGATCGACGCCCTGCGCGGGCGTGGGTTCAGCATGCTGTTGACGCAGCTGCTTCTCGTCAAAGAGCTTGCGGTCCGCGTACCGGTGCGCGAGAAAGGACTGGTGCCGTCGTTCGGATGACTGCTCAACCAATCAAGCGCGTAGGCAGCTCGGCCGGTAGCGTGCAGAGTGGTCGTTGGGATGAGGAGATCGAGCTCCTTGCCCGCGCGCTGCCCACAGACCTCGCTCGTGCGCTGCACGAGCGCACCGATCCGGGCGAGCTGCTCGAGATCGTGCTGGACCTCGGCCGTGAGCCCGAGGCGCGCGTCCCGGGACGCGAGGTGCTGCTCGCCGACCACCCTGTGTCGGCTTCCGACCTCGAGCATGTCGCCAACAACGTCGGGCAGTTCGGCGACGACAACCGCGCCGGCATCGAACGCACCCTCCACCGCGTTTCAGCCATCCGCAACCGATCAGGCGGCATCACGGGCCTGACGATGCGAGTCGGTCGCGCTGTGACCGGGACAGGCGAGATCATCCGGGACATCGTCGTCAGCGGCCAGAGCATCCTGCTGCTCGGTCGCCCGGGCATCGGCAAGACGACGATGCTGCGCGAGTGCGCGCGCCTGCTTGCGGACGAGCTGCGCAAGCGCGTGGTGATCGTGGACACGTCGAACGAGATCGGCGGTGACGGCGATATTCCTCACCCGGGCATCGGTCGCGCACGGCGCATGCAGGTGCGGACTCCTTTGCTTCAGCACGCGGTGATGATCGAGGCGGTCGAGAACCACATGCCCGAGGTGATCGTCATCGATGAGATTGGGACCGAGCTCGAGGCCGCCGCCGCACGCACCATCGCGGAGCGCGGCGTGCAGCTCATCGCCACCGCACACGGCCAGACGCTCGAAAACCTCCTGGTCAACCCGACTCTCAACGATCTGCTCGGGGGCATCCAGAGCGTGACTCTTTCCGACGAGGAAGCGCGCCGGCGAGGCACGCAGAAATCCGTGCTGGAGCGCAAGGCTCCGCCCACTTTCGATGTGTTGGTCGAGATCCAGGACCGTGACCGCGTCGCGATCCACATGCCGCTGGCAGATGTGGTCGACACGGCCCTGCGCGGCCCGCTGCTCACGCCCAAGATCCGAATGCGCACGCGCGAGGGACGGCTCATCTCCAACGTGGAGGCGCCCGTGGTGGTGACACCTGAACTCCCTCCGGCGCCGCCGTCGCCGAACAAGCCGCTCGGCATCTTTCCATACGGCGTGAGCCGTCACCATGTCGAGCAGACGATCAAGGAGCTCGAGCTGCCGGTGAGGGTGCTCGGCAACCTCGACGGAGCCGGAGCCGTCCTGACCCTCAAGAACCACTACCGCCGTCGGCCTGACAGCCTGCGACAGGCCGAGAGCCGGGGCCTGCCGATCCACATCCTGAAGAGCAACTCCGTTTCCCAGGTGCGCGATGCCCTGTCGCGGATCTACGGCGTCGACAAACGTGACGAAGGGACGACTCGCGCGCTGGCCGAGGCCGCAGCCGCGATCAAGACCGTGAAGACCACCCTCCGCCCGGTCGAGATCGCGCCTCAGAACGCATATCTGAGGAGGCTTCAGCACCAGCTCGTCGCCGAAAACGAGCTCTCCGCCCGCAGCATGGGCAAGGAGCCTCAGCGGCGCCTCCGAATCACCCTTTCGCCCGAAGAACCCACCTAGACTGTCGCACCACATGCCGGGACTCTTCATCACCTTCGAGGGCACTGAGGGGTCCGGCAAGACGACGCAGGTCGAGATGCTGGGCGAGTGGCTTACCTCGCACGACCCTGTGGTCATCCGCGAGCCGGGCGGCACCGAGCTCGGTGAGCGCATCCGCGAAGTCGTCCTCTACGCCGGGCTTGTCCTCGACGCAGAAGCGGAGATGTACCTCTTCATGGCCGCCCGCCGCCAGCTCATCGGCGAGGTGATCCAGCCCGCGCTCGCGGCGGGCCAGATCGTGATCGCGGACCGCTACCACGACTCGACTCTCGCCTACCAGGGCGGGGCTCGCGGCGTCCCGACGAGCTGGCCGTCGACGTTTCCCCGCCCGGATGTCACGTTCCTCCTGGAAGGACCGGTGGAGAACGGGCTGGAACGGCACGTGACCGCCGGCAAAGCTCCAGACCGCATGGAGCGAGAGTCGATCGAGTTTCATCGCAAGGTGGCGGAGGCATACGACAAGCTGGCGGCGGCGGAACCGGCACGGTTTGTGCGGCTCGACGCCACCGGCTCGCGCGAGAAGATCCACTTCGAGGTCAAAGACCGCCTGACGCCGCTGGTCGATGCGTTGAAGAAGAACTAGCGGCAGATTTTCGCCCCGGTTCTATAGTTCGTCACAGGTCCGTCAGGGGGGTGCGCCACGGCCTGGCTCCGCCAGGACGCCGCGCCTTTAAGGGGGGAGTCCCCACTTGTCAATGAAGACCAATATCACGGCGCGTATCTCCATCGATGACATCGCCTGGAGGCGGGTGCGAGCTCTTGCGGCCCGGCAGGGACGAGCGCTGCCCGAAGTTCTCGGCCAGCTGCTCGACGAGGCCTCGTCCGAGCAGTCCTCCAGACAGCCGCCCAAGACTGAAGACCCCTACGAGCCCCCGGCCTTGTTGAGGCTGTGGCTGCGCCGCCACCCCGACAGCGTGGTGGAGCGCGACTGACCACAACACCGGCTGGGTTTTGAAGTCGACGGCGTAAGCTCCGCTCTCCAGTGATTCGCGTCGAAGGCCTTCGCAAGAGCTTCGGCGACGTGCGCGCGGTCGATGGAGTCGACCTGCACGTCGAGCGGGGCGAGATCCTCGTCCTGCTCGGTCAGAACGGCGCGGGCAAGTCCACGACCCTGCGGTGCCTGGGCGGGATCCTCCGTCCAGATGCCGGGTTGATCGAGCTCGACGGGCTGCGCCTGCCGGCCAAGCTCGATGAGGTGCGCTCGCGGCTTGGCGTGGTGCCCGACCAGGCGCGGCTGTACGGACGCAACACCGCGTCCGAGTACCTCGATCGTTTCGGTTACCTCTACGGAGTTCCCGAGAAGGTGCGTCGCGAGCGCATCGTAGCGCTGCTCGAGAGATTCGAGCTGGCGGATCGAGCCGACACCATCCTCGCCGCCTACTCGCGAGGGATGGCGCAGAAGGTAGCGCTCATCCGGGCCACCCTGCACGAGCCGGACTGGATCTTCTGCGACGAGCCGACGGCAGGACTCGACCCCGTCGCGGCGGCAGACATGCGGCGCTATTTGGGCGAGCAGCGGGCTCGAGGAGCGGCGCTCATCGTCACGACCCACGTGCTCGGCGAGGGCGAGCTGATGGCCGACCGCATCGCCATCATGCGGCGGGGCGTCATCGTCACGACCGGTAGTCTCGATGAGCTGCGTCGCAAGTCGACCCTTGGCCGGCGGTTTGCGGCACAGCTGGCCGCGAAACCATCGGACCCGGATTCGTTGGACGCGTGGTTGCGGGAGCACGCGCTCGATCACCGGATCGAAGACCAGCGCCTGACGTACTCGCTGCCCTGGGACACGTCCACCCGCGATCGTGCCGCGTTCGCCGCCCAGCTGCAGAGCCGCCTCTCTGACCACAACGCTCCGTTTCACGAGCTCGAAGAGGAGCAGCAAAGCCTCGAGTCGGTCTACATCGAGGCGATGTCGGAGCCGATCGCGGCGCGGCCTCAGGAGCCATCACTGCCTGCCGCGTCGGTGTCAGGAATCCGGGCCACGCGCATGTTCGCGTCGCTGCGTTCGCAGGGCGAGCTGGTGCGCCAGGCACTTCCTTTCTATGTGAGCTCGTGGTGGCGTCGTGGCGATCTCAGTTGGGTCATGTACCTGAACGCGTTCGTGCTGCTGCTCGTGGCCGGCACCTCGCTGTTCGGACAGCTTCCCGGCGTCGCAGGCGAGGTGGCGCAGAAATTCGCGGGCGGCGCGGCGCTCCAGGCCGGCCTGCTGCTGCCACTTTTCTTCATGTCCTTTGCACTCCTCGAATCGATCAAGAGCTCGATCGGCATCTGGTGGGAGAAGGCACAGGGATCGTTGGAGGTCCTGCTCTACACGCCAGTCGACGACCCATCGCTGATCTGGCTCGAGGTCTTACCCGGCGCCGTCGTCAGCACCGTTTGGGTCACGCTTTGGATGGGCGCCGGCATGGCGCTGCTCAGCCTGTTCGGAGAGCCCGCGCCGTGGGCCCTACTGCCGGTCTTTGCCTTTGTCGCGGCAGTGACGGCGTACTGGGCCGCGATGGGCCGGATGCTCGGCTTCATGTTGTTTCCTCGGGAAGGAGCGGCCGGCGGCGCGTGGTCGTTCCTCCTCTCGCCGGTCTCGGCCGCTGTGGCCGACCTGCCGCTCGCACTGTTCGTCTTTCGGTCGCCTCTGGCGCCTGCTTCTCTGCTCCTGCCGCTGACTGCATGCTTCGCCTTGACGGTCCTGTGCGGGACCACCTTCGACCGCGAGCGCTTGATGGAAACCGGCCTGGGCCGTACACGGCGCCGCAGGGCATGGTTTCCGGTCGCGGCTCTCCGCCGCAATGTCGCCGCTATCGTCGCGGGCTTGCTCATCGCGGGGGTTTCGGCCGCTCTCGCCGACACGATCACCTCGGGCGCGCACTGGCATTCGTGGTCGGACGTGCAGGCCGCGGTCACGGGATCGGCCGCGGATCCGGTTCAGCCGGCAGCCTCCAACCCCGCGTCATCGAGCCCGGCTAACGCCACCGGCATAACCATCGCGTCCGCCGGTCTCGCCGGCATTGTGGCGACGCTCGCGCTGATGCTCGCCATGGTCATAGTTAGCTTCGCCGCGTTCTTCCTGCTCGGCCTCCCCGCGCTCCTGGCCCTGGTCGCCGCCGGCGCTCTGTGGGGTGTCCAGGCGGGCTTCGGGGGCGCAGCTCCACTACAGCCGTGGCTGGCGGGGGCAGGGGGGATAGCACTCCTGGCGCTCGCCCTCAACACCGGCGCGGCGCTGCCGATCTACTGGTCGCTGGTCTTCGGCTCGGGCCGGCGCCTTGACCGCCTCAGAGAAGCGTGGGCCGGCTACTGGGCTCTGTTCCGAGGGCTGGTCATTCCCGCGTGCGCGCTGTTCGGGCTGGTTGTCTTCCGCCTGCTGGCCGCGGGCTAGTGACCGGGAGCGCCTGACATGCTGACGAGCGCGACTCCGCCGACGATCAGCACCATGCCGACCATCGCGAGCGGAGGGACAGGGTCGTCGAAGAGCACCTTACCCAGCACGGCTACGAGCGCGATACCGACCGCCGACCAGATCGCGTAGACGATTCCGACCGGCATTGTCTTGAGCACGATGGCCAGCAGCCAGAAGCTGGCCAGGTAGCCGACGATCGTGATGATCGTGGGTACCAGGCGGCTCAGTCCTTCCGAGGCGCGGAGCGCAAGCGTACCGACCACCTCGGTCGCGATCGCTGCGGCGAGCAGCACCCACGGAAGCATCCTGGTTACAGGTCGAGCGACTGGGCGACAAGCTCCCGGTGATAGGTCGCGTCGCCGAGCGTCACCTCGGAAGACTTCGCTCGCTTGAAATACAGGTGCATGTCGTGCTCCCAGGTGAAACCGATACCGCCATGGACCTGGATCCCATCGCCTGCGACCTTGCGATACGCGTCGGAGACGTATGCCTTGGCCATCGACGCGGCCAGGGAGCGGTCCGGTGCATCGGCGTCGACCGCCCATGCGGCGTAGTAGGTCGCCGAGCGCCCGCTTTCCGAAAGCACCAGCATGTCGGCCAGCTTGTGAGAAACCGCCTGGTAGATGCCGATCGCCTTGCCGAATTGATGGCGAGTCTTCGCGTACTCGGTGGAGGTCTCGAGCACCTTCTGCGTGCCGCCGACCATCTCCGCGCACAGCGCCGCAGTCGCCCACTCGAGGGCTCGCTTCAGCTGCGGCCACGCTTTGTCCGCACCCGTACCCATGAGTGAGCCCGCCTCGAGCTTGACCCCATCGAAACGCACCTCGCTCCACCGCCGGGTCTGGTCCAGGGTCTTGAGCGGGGTGACGGTCATACCCTTCGGCCGGCCCTTGACCAGGAAAAGCGAAATTCCGTCTTCGCCTTCGCCGCGCGTTCGCGCCGCGACGACCATGTAGTCGGCGGCCTCTGCATCGGGCACGAACTGCTTGATGCCGTCCAGCTGCCAACCGCCGCCGCTGGGCTTGGCGGTGAGAGTCACAGAGCCGGCGTCCCATCGACCTGAAGGTTCTGTGAAGGCCAGGGTGGCGCGAGCCGAGCCCTGGGCTATGGCGCCGAGAGCTTCTTTCTTCTGGGCCTCGGTCCCAGCCTCGATGATGGCCGGCACAGCCAGACCCATGGTGGCGAAGAACGGGCCGGGCATCAGCGCGCGACCGGCTTCTTCGAGGACGACGACCAGGTCGAGGAACGTGCCTACACCCCCGTACTCCTCAGGGATTCCGAGTGCCGTCCAGCCGAGGCCGGCGACCTTCTGCCAGAGTTCCTGGTCATAGGTATCCGAGCTCTCCATCAACTTGCGCACGACCTTGGAGCTGCACTCCTTGGCCAGGAAGTCTCGCGCGGAGCGCCGCAGCATCTCCTGCTCGTCGGAGAAAGCGAAATCCATCAGTCGAGAGTCTAAGCGTCGATGTTTGGCGGCGGCGGAGACTCGGGTGGCGCCTTGGGCGTGCGTCGCCTGGGATTCCTTTTCGCGGGCGCCGCCGGCGGTGCGTCTTCGGGGCTCGTGGCTGCTTCGGCCGGGGCAGGTAGCTCGAGCGTCTCGGGTGGCGCCGGCAACTCCAGCGCCGGCTCCGGCTCCGGCTCTGGCTCCGGCTCCGGCTCCGGCTCTGCGACGACACGCTCAGGTTCCGATGCAAGTTCCGGCTTGGATGCGGGCACGGGTGAGGGCGAGGTTTCGACGGGCGCGCTCGTTGCCACCGGGACGATGCGGCGCGCCGGCGGAGTGGGTGGAGGAATCACCGACTGGCGCCGGTACAGCATCACCAGTGCAAAAAAACCGGTGAGGATGGCGACGATTCCCATGCCAACCGCGATTGCAAGGGATTCGTCATCTGCAGCGGTCTGATGGCGATTCAATTGGAGCTATCTTGGATGCGGTTTATTT
>JBGPYE010000127.1:0-5578 GCA_041493095.1 Candidatus Dormibacteraceae bacterium | reverse complement strand
TGGTCGACTACAACCTTTTCGAGGCCGACGCGCCCCTGCGCGAGGCGCTCGAGCGGGAAGGTGCGTCGTGGGCCCAGGACCTCGTGGGGGATCTCGGTCGGCTCGCGGGCACGCAGGAGGCGATCGACTGGGGCTTCCAGGCGAACGCAAACCCGCCGAAGCTCCGCACGCACGATCGCTTCGGCGAGCGGATCGACGAGGTCGAGTTCCACCCCGCGTGGCACAGGTTGATGGAGGTTGCGGTCGGACATGGGCTCCACGCCATGCCCTGGCGCGAGCCGCGTCCAGGCGCGCACGCCGCGCGCGCGGCCGCCTTCTATATCTGGTCGCAGGTCGAGGGCGGGCACGGCTGCCCGGTGTCGATGACCTTCGCGGCGGTGCCCGCGCTGCGCCAGCAAAAAGATCTCGCCCAAAAGTGGGAGCCGCTAATAACCACGCTCGACTACGACCCCGGCCTGCGGCCGGCGTCAACCAAGCGCGGCGTCCTCTTCGGCATGGCGCTGACCGAGCGGCAGGGCGGCTCCGACTTGCGCACCAACACCACCCGCGCTGTCCCGACGGGCAGCGATCGCGAGCATCTCCTCACCGGCCAGAAGTGGTTCTGCTCAGCCCCCATGTGCGACGCGTTCCTCGTCCTAGCGCAGGCTCCCGGCGGGCTCACGTGCTTTCTGCTGCCGCGCGTCCTTCCCGACGGCACCCGCAACAACTTTCACATCCAACGGCTGAAGGACAAGCTCGGGAACCGATCCAACGCGTCCTCAGAGATCGAGCTGAACGATGCATGGGCGGTGATGGTTGGGGAGGAGGGAAGAGGAGTGCGGACGATCATCGAGATGGTCAACCACACCCGGTTGGACTGCGTGATCGGTTCGGCTTCTCTGATGCGCCAGGCCGTTGCGCAGGCGACACATCACACTGCGCACCGAAGCGCGTTTGGAAAGCTGCTCAGCGAGCAGCCGCTGATGGCCAACGTGCTCGGGGACCTGGCGGTGGAGTCGGAGGCGACGACCATCCTGATGATGCGTCTCGCGGGCGCTTTCGACCGCCAGTCGGATCCTGCAGAGTCGCATTTCCGCCGCCTCGCGCTCGCGGTCGCCAAGTACTGGACGTGCAAGCGCGCGATCGCGGTGGTCGCGGAGGCGCTCGAGTGCCACGGTGGCAATGGCTACGTCGAAGATTCGATCCTCCCTCGCCTGTATCGCGAGGCGCCGCTCAACTCGATGTGGGAGGGCTCCGGCAACGTCAACGTTCTCGATGTGCTGCGCGCGATGAGCCGCGAGCCGGAATCGGTCGCCGCCTTCCTGGCTGAGGTCAAGCTGGCAAGCCCGAACGTGCACCTTGACAGGGCCGTCAGGGAGCTCGAGCGCGAAATATCCAACACAGCAGAAATTGAGTCGCGCGCCCGGCGAGTGGTCGAGATCATGGCCATCGTCCTTGAGGGATCGCTCCTGCTGCGCCATGGCGATCCCGCCGTGGCGGAAGCGTTCTGCACCTCTCGCCTCGGCGGTGACTGGGGCCACTCATTCGGCACGCTTCCATCGAGCGTCAGGTTCGCATCGATCATCGAGCGTCACCGCCCGCGTAACTTATAGGGGTGCTCCAAACCGATCGGATTGTCGGCGCCTGGCGGAATTCGGCTGTCTCGAAGGTACCGCCCGGCGAGCTCGTGATGGTCACCGACTTCGACGGCACCCTGGCCGACATGGTCCCGGATCCAGCCCAGTCCGTCGCGCTGCCTGAAGCGCTGCAGGCGCTGAGCCGCCTCGTCCGTTTGCTGGCCGACGTCATCGTCCTGAGCAGCCGCACCAGCGAACAGCTCGAGCAGCTGGTTCCCATCTCTGGAGTCCGGCTCATCGGCGACAGCGGGCGCGCTATTCCGCGACACGCCCAGCAGGAAGCCCTCGAACAATTCAACGCAGACGCGGGCATGCTGCTCGCCCGAATCCCTGGCGGATGGCTCGAGGTCAAGCCCGCCAGCAGCGCGATTCACTTTCGGAACGCAGAGGTCAACGGTCAGGAGATGCTCGCGCTCATCCAGCCTCTGCTCGACGGCCGGCGCCTCGCTGCGGATCTCGGACGCAAGGTCGTCGAAGTTCATGCTCCAAACGCCGGAAAGGGCAGCGCGCTGGCGGCGCTGCTGCCGGGGGAAGATCCAGGCGGCGTCGTCTGCTTCGGCGACGACGAGAACGACAGGTCGATGTTCGATTACGTGTGCTCGCTCGAGGTCCCACACACCTGTGTGGGCGTGAGCTCTCCCGAGGCGCCGGCCCGTCTATTCGATCGCTGCGACATAGTGGTCAACGGGCCCGAGGAGGTCGTCGCCCTCCTCAACGAGATCGTCGAGTGGGCAGAGGCCGGTGGCGCCGCCTGAGTTGAAGCAAGAGCCGCCAAGGCCACCGCCACGTTTTGTTCGGTGGTGGGAGGGCTTGGATACGTGGAAGCAGCTCGCGCTGTCATTCCCAGTCTTTGCCGTTTTGACCTTCTTGATCAACATCGGCCCGTTCAATCAACCCATCCCGCGCTCAATCCTCTACGGACTCTTCGAAGGTGCGGTGTTGAGTGGGCTCTTGGCCGTGGCGACCCGCACCGAGCATGGACGCCGCTGAGGGGATTGCCGTCGGATCTTTGGCGCCCATGCGGCGCATCTGCGTTGTCGGCTTCTGCGCTACTCGCTCGGGCATCATGGATGCGCTCGCAGCGTTGCTCGGCGCCTCCTAGCATCTGCACCCCCTGGGACGCCAAATCTCTCGACGTCACCCCCTCATCGGCGTCCTGGAAGCCGCTAAGGCTGATCCGGAGGAGCGACGTGGACGCGCGCGCTCTGGCCAGGCGCGACCAGGTCCCGCAAGTCCTGCACCTGGTTGCTGATCCAGCGAGCGATATCGTTGGCCCGCACCACCTCGCGCGCGCCCTGGTTCAGGCGGTGCCGGTCCGCCGGCGCCATAGTCAAACCCTCAAACAGAGCGGCGGCCGTGGCTTCCACATCGAACGGGTTGATCGAGAGTACGTGGCCGCGGAGCTCCTCGTGCGCGCCCGCGTTCTCTGACAGCACGATCACGCCCTCGGTCGCGTTGACCAGCGCCCCCTCCTTGGCGACGAGGTTCAGCCCGTCGTACACAGGGTTGACCAGCAGCACGTCAAAGTTCTTCATCGCCGCGATCGCCTTTCGCTCGCTCTCGGCTATTTCGAGGCGAACCGGCTGCCAGTCATCTGAGCCGAACTCGCTGTTGATGCGCCCCGCCGCCTGGCGGATCTGTCTCAGGTAGCGGCTGTATGCCGCGATGTCCTGGCGCGAAGGCTGCAGGAACGCCCAGAACTGAACCTGGCGGTGCAGCTCGGGGTGATACCGCAGCAGCTTTTCGTATGCGATAAAACCGCGCACGATGTTCTTGGAGGGGTCGGTGCGATCGATGCGGACGATCAGGCGCTGCGGCCGCCACGTCGCCAGCTTGTGCTCCTGCCGCTTCACGCCACGCGACGCAGCCATGCGCACGTTGGCGTTGACGTCGATGGAGATCGGGTAGTGGCGCGCGTAAACGACGCGCCCGCCCGCCAGCACGGCCCGCTCCTTCTCGTCCACCTGCAGACCGGCGTTTTCCTCACACGTCAGGAGGAAGTTGCGCACGTCGAGGCTCGACTGGAAGCCGACGATGTCGCATCCGAGCAGTCCCTCGAGGATCGCGTCGCGCATGTGCTTAGGCAGCACCTTCCAGTACTGCGGCGTCGGCCACGGCACGTGAACGAAGTGTTGGATCACGGCGTCCGGGAGCGCCTTCCTCACCAGGCGAGGCACGAGGTAGAGCTGGTAGTCGTGGACCATCACCAGCGGCCGGGCTCGAGCCGCCTTCGCGACCTCGATCGTTTTCGCCGCCATCTGACGGTTGACCTCGACATATCCCTCTGCCCAGGCCTGGTGGATGCGGTCGTCGATCACCGGCTCGATGGCCAGATCCCACAGGTAGTGCTGGATGAACCAGAGCACCGGGTTGGCGAACACCGCGTAGTACATCTCATACTGCTCGCGACTCGGTGTCGCATAGTGGAGCCGGCCGATCGAGTGCAGCAGAGAGACCGCGACCGGCGAACCGTTATCGGACGCCAGCGCGAGCTCGGCCTCGTTTCGTGCGCACGCCACCCAATCCGCGCCGGTCGCATCGGCCAGCGTGAGCAGGCCTGTGATCACCCCTCCGGCTCCGCGCTTGAAACCTCCTTCGAGCCTGGGCTCGTGCGGGGCGCGGTTGCTGACGAGGATCGGAGAGTAGCCTGGAAGGGTTCGAGCCACATAGGCGCGCAGTGACGAGCCATGCCGGCGGTCGCCGGTCACTGGCATTGGAGCCCGGCGATCGACCTGCCTTCGCTCGCTCACCTAGTGGGCGATCAACCCTGCTCCCGCCAGGATGGAACGATCGATCGGAAGCTCTCGCACCCTGATCCCCGTCGCGCGCGCCAGGGCGTTGGCCAGCGCGGCGGCGCCAGGGATTGCCGGCGGCTCTCCGACTCCCTTTGCCCCGAGGGGCCCCACCGGCGATGGAACCTCGACCAGCACCACCTTGACGTCCGGCACCTGGTCCGCAGTCGGCAGCTCGTAGTCGAGAAAGCTGCCGCTCCTGAGCTGGCCGTCTACGTCATAGACAAGCTGCTCACCAAGCGCGCGCCCCAGCGACTGTACCGCGCCTCCGTGAACCTGGCCTTCGGCCTCCGGCCGGTTGATCGCCCGTCCAACGTCCTGAATCGCGGCGTAACCGGTCAGCTGGAACGTGCCGGTCTCGGCGTCGACGCGGACTCGCGCGATGTGGACGGTGAACGCCGGTGACGCGCTCTGCACCGCGGAGCGACCCATGGCGTTGATCGGCCGGTGGCGGCCCATAAACTCCGTGCTCAGCGCAACGAGACGGGTGATCTCGACAAAGCGGTCGGGCACGCCTTTCACCGTGACCCGGCCATCGACGATCTCCAGGTCGTCCGGCGCGGCCTCGAGCTCCTCGGTGGCGATCTCCAGGAGTTGTCGCCTCGCTTCGAGCGCGGCTTCGTAGACCGCCCCGCCCACGCTGTAGGTGACCTGGCTGCCCGCCGCCATCGGGCCCTGTGGCGCCACTGACGTGTCCCCGATGTCGACGCGAACTTTCTCGGGTGAGATGCCGAAAGCTTCGGCAGCGATCAGCCCGAGCCCCGTCGACGAGCCGCTGATGTCCGGCGACCCGATCAGGACCACCACCGTGCCGTCGGGCTCCACGCGACACCCCGCAGCCGCCGGCGAGCGGGCGCCACCCCACGAGCCGAGCGCGATGCCCACGCCTTCGCCGGTGCCAACTGGCGCGGTGTAAAGCGGATGCTTGCGCGCCGCCTCGAGGCATTCGACCATCGCGATCCGCGGCCAGCGACTCTCGTCGGCGGTCAGGTCGCCTTCGCGTGAGGCGTTGTGCAGGCGGAGCTCGATCGGGTCCATGCCGAGTGAGGTCGCGAGCTCGTCCATCGCCGACTCGAGCGCGAAGTAAGCCTGCGGTCCTCCCGGCGCGCGATACGCGTCTACCGGAGTCTTGTTCGTCGCGACCTCGTAGCCCGTGAGCTCGAAGTTGGG
>JBGPYE010000254.1:0-2925 GCA_041493095.1 Candidatus Dormibacteraceae bacterium | reverse complement strand
GACGCGCGCCCGCCGGAGCAGGGCCTTGGCTCGCGCGACCAGCTCCTGCGGATGGAAGGGTTTCGTCAGGTAGTCGTCCGCCCCCACCTCGAGTCCGACCACCTTGTCGGTGAGCTCGTCGCGCGCGGTCAGCATGATGATCGGCACCTGGCTGACCTTGCGAATCTCCTTGCAGATCGCGATGCCGTCGGCGCCGGGCAGCATGATGTCCAGGATCACCAGGTCCGGCTTCAGCTGATTAAATCGAGCCATCGCCTGGTCGCCGTCTCCAACTCCCTCGACCTCATAACCCTCGCGCGTCAGATAGAGGCGTGCCAGCTCGACGATGTGCACCTCATCGTCCACGACGAGGACCTTGGAGCTCAAATTGCTGCCCATAGCATCAATAGATCACCTGCCCGTCAGACCTTTGTCCTAAGGACATGAGGGAAATGTAAACGCCAGGGCCCTAGCGCCAACGCACGCCGCTCTCCTGCATGGGGGTATCTCATTTGCAATCGGGCGGGGCGGAACGGCACTCTGTGTCACCAATGACCGCTCCATCGCGAGTCGTCGTCACCGGCGCGGCCGGGTTCATCGGTTCGCATCTCTGCGAAAGGCTGCTCTCGCTCGGCCACCAAGTCGTCGGCATCGACAGCTTCACGGACTACTACGACCGCGCCCGTAAAGAGCAAAACATCGCGGACTCGAAGGCCAACGCCGCCTTCACGTTCGAACAGATCGACCTCGTGGAAGCCGATCTCCCCCGCATCCTTCGTGGCGCCAAGGTCGTGTATCACCTGGCGGGCCAGCCCGGCGTTCGTCCAAGCTGGGGAGGCCAGTTCGACCGTTACGTGCGAGACAACATCATCGCCACCCAGCGGCTGCTCGAGTCACTGAAAGGGATGCCCATCGACCGCCTCGTCTTCGCCGGAAGCTCGTCTGTTTACGGCGACGCGGAGATGTTCCCGACGAAGGAGTCGGCCCTACCTCGCCCAGTCTCCCCGTACGGCGTGACCAAGCTCGCGGCCGAGCACCTGGCCCTCCTGTACACCAAGAATTTCGGCCTGCCGGCCGTGTCCGTTCGGTACTTCACAGTCTTCGGCCCGCGACAGCGACCGGACATGGCGTTCTCTCGCTTCATGCAGGCCCTAGCCGACCACGAGGCAATCGAGGTGTTCGGAGATGGCGAGCAGACGCGCGAATTCACTTACGTGTCGGACGCGGTCGAAGGCACGATCAAGGCGGCGACGGCGGACGTCACCGGCCAGGTCTTCAACCTCGGCGGCGGCAGCCGCGTGACGATCAACAGAGTGCTCGCGACGCTGGAGGAGATCAGCGGTATCAAGGTGCGCCGGCATACGCTGGCCGCCGCCCCAGGCGATCCACGCCATACGGGCGCATCGATCAACCTCGCCCGCGAACGCCTCGGCTGGGAGCCACGAGTCTCGTTGCGAGAAGGCCTGACGAAGCAGTGGCAGTGGTTCCAGGCGGGGCACAACGTGGGCCCGGGATCGAAAGGCGGCAGCTAGCCTCTGAGGCTCGCCGCACGGGAGTACCTTCTCTGCCGCCCTGGTCACGGAGTTGAAGGTCAGCTGGACGGATACTTGACGGAAGAACTTCAGCTGGACTCGATGTGGTCGGTCGTTAATGGCGACCCCGCTGGGCGTCCGTGCGCTTCTCCACCCGGCTGGGGCCCGGCCGTTTCTCACCACCCGATCGAAGCACGAGCTTCAGAGGATTTCCAAACAGGCCGAACCGGTCTCGAATCTTCTTCTCGAGATAGCGCCGGTATGAGAAGTGGAGGAGACCCGTGTCGTTGACGAAGATCACGACCGTCGGGGCTTCGGTGCCGGCCTGGGTCCCGTAGCCCAGCTTCAAGCGCCGGCCCTTGTAGCTCGGCGGCGGATGCTCGAGAAAAGCGTCGCGAAGCACCTTGTTCAACTCATTCGGCGGCATCTTGATCCGGCGCTGACCGACCACCTCGAGCGCCGATGGGATCAAAGCGTCCATCCCCTCTTTCGTCTTGGCCGACATCGCGACGATCGGAGCGAAGGGGGCGAACTTGAAGTCCTTGGCAAGCTCCTTGTGCCAGAAGGCCTCCTTGCGCATGGTCGGCTCGACCAGGTCGATCTTGTTGACCACGATCACAAGGCCCTTGCCTGCCTCTAGCGCGTAGCCGGCGACGTGCTGGTCCTGCGCAAGTACCCCGGACGACGCTTCGATGACGAGTAGGACAGCGTCGGCGCGCTCCATGGCGTGGATGCCGCGCATCAGGCTGTAGCGCTCGATCTGATCGCGGCTCGAAGACTTGCGACGGATGCCTGCGGTGTCGATGAGCACGACCGGAATGCCGTCGAAGATCAGCTCGGTGTCGATGGGATCGCGCGTGGTCCCCGGCACCGGGCTCACAACCGCTCGCTCGTCACCGAGCAGTGCGTTGAGCAGCGACGACTTGCCGACGTTCGGCCGGCCCATGATCGCCAGCCGGTCCGCTTTCTCTTCGGAAGGGGACTCGACCTCTGGCGGAGGTAGAGCTTCAAGGACGCGATCGAGGAAGTCCCCCACTCCCAGGCCGTGCTGCGCTGAAAGCAGCGACGGTTCCTCGAACCCGAGCTCGAGGATCTCGTGGGCTAGATGGCGCTCGCTCGGCGAGTCGGCCTTGTTCGCGGCCACGATCACGCTGCGGCGGGAACGGCGCAGCAGCTGCGCGATCTCGCGGTCGACCGGCGTCAGACCCTGCCGCACGTCGAGGAGCAGGACGATCACGTCTGCCTGGTCGATGGCGACCTTCGTCTGCGCCTCGATCGCACCCTGCGAAGAATCCTTGGCGCTGTCCAGGTCAAGCCCGGCGGTGTCGACCACCGTGAACTCCCGCCCGCGCCAGTCCGCGACGCCGTAAAGGCGGTCTCGCGTCAGGCCGGACTGCGGGTCGACGATGGCCTT
>JBGPYE010000252.1:0-2967 GCA_041493095.1 Candidatus Dormibacteraceae bacterium | reverse complement strand
GCGATGGCGTCCGGCCTGCCGGTCGTGGCCACGGAAGTCCCCGGTTACATGTCGGTGCTCGAACCCGGGCGCGACAGCTTGACTGTGCGCCCCAAGGGATGGGCTGAGCTCGGCGCCGCGCTGATCATCCTCGCCCGGGACCCCGACCTTCGCCGCCGCATGGGGGCATACGGTCACGAAAAAGCCCGCCGCTACGCGTGGGAGACGGTCGCCTCGCAGGTGATCGAGGTGTACCAGGAAGCGCGTGAGGCGGCACAACAAACATCCACAGAGACAGAGGTAAGCCATGTTCACCACGCGGTTTGAAGCCTGGGTTCGGCGCAGGGCTGAAGCCCTGATGTCGGCCGTCGGTCGTGTGCCTTTGACGCCGAACCAGGTCACCGTGGTCGGCCTCGTCCTGACCTTTGTGGCTGCATCGCTCGCCGCGTTCGGCCAGCTGCGCTGGGCCGGCGTGGTTCTGATCTTCGCGGGCACCTGCGACATCCTCGACGGAGCGCTGGCGCGATCGACCCACAAAAGCTATCCGTATGGCGCGTTTCTGGATTCCACGCTCGACCGCTACTCCGAGGGCGCGATCTATCTCGGGCTCGCCGCCTATTTCGTCAGCGCGGGCGGCCCGCTCCAGGAATGGCTGGTGCTCGCGACGCTCGCGGCTCTCGCCGGGTCGTTCCTCGTGAGTTACGTGAGGGCGCGAGCGCAGAGCCTCGGCTTCACATGTGACTCAGGACTCTTCGCGCGACCGGAGCGCGTGGTGGTGACGGTGATCGGGCTGATCTTCGGCGGAGTCGTGCTTTACGCGGTCGTGTTCCTGCTGGCGGTGCTCACCAACCTGACCGCGCTGCAGCGCATCCGCGAGGTGTGGCTGCAGGGCCGCGCGCAGCGCCTGGAGATAGAGCGCGAAACCAAGGCGCGGCGAGCAGCGCAATCTCAGACGCCGTGACCGATCTGTTCGACGGCATCGTCGGGCACGCCCAGGCGCTCGAGCAGCTGAGGTCGCAGGCCGCGAGTGGCCGCCTGGCGCACGCGTACCTGTTCGTCGGAGAGTCGGGGCTGGGCAAGACTACCGCCGCCCGCGCTCTCGGGGCGTCCCTACTGCCTGAGGCGCCGCTCAACCGCCACCTCGACTACTGGGAAGACGACCGCATCAAGCCGCTGTCGATCAACGAGATCAGGCTGCTGCCCGACAAGCCGCCTGAGTTCCACGAGCTGTCGCTGCAAGCGTTTCTGAACCTCAAACCCGCGGTTGGATCGCGTCGCGTGGCGGTGGTCGCCAATGTTGGACGCCTTCGGGACCAGGATCAGAGCGTCCTGCTCAAGACGCTCGAAGAGCCGCATCCGCACCGCGTGATCGTCCTCACGACGCCGAGCCTCAACCCGTTTGTCGTGCTGCCCACCGTCGTGTCGCGATGCCAGCGCGTGTTCTTCCATCCTGTGCCCTCGCCTGAGATCGAAAAGCTTCTGGCCGCGCACGGGGTCGACGCCGGCCGGGCAAAGCTGGTCGCCGAGCTGGCGCGGGGCCGCCCGGGCTGGGCGGTGCGAGTGGCCGGCGATGAAGCTGTGATCGAGCTCCACCAGAACTGGACCCGGCGCCTCGAGGAGGTGTTCGGCGCGCCCGCCGACGTGCCCCTGCAGGTGGCGGCCGAGCTGGATGCGGGCCAGATGGCCTGGCGCCGGACCGAGGGTGAGGCTGAGGATCCCGCGCTTATCGCGATCGCCAGCTGGCAGATCGAGCTGCGCAAGAGGATGCTCGCCAGCCGGGGCCGCGAGCAAGGCGGTTGGGCTCGGCTGCTCGAGCTCTCTTACGACACGCTCGGCTACCTCGAACAGAACGTCAGCCCGCGTCTCGCGCTCGAGACTTTCTTGCTCGAATGCCGAAAAGCTTCATAAGAAAGGGCCTTCAGGGCTTCAAGCCTTACGTCCCGGGCGAACAACCTCCCGATGGCGAGGACTGGGCCAAGCTCAACACCAACGAGTCGCCGCTGCCGCCTTCTCCGCGCGTCCTTGAGGCGATCAAGGCGGCGGCCGGCGATTCGCTGCGTCTCTATCCAAGTCCGACCGCCAAGCCTGCTCGACGCGCCATCGCGAAGCATTTCAGTCTCGATGAGGAACAGGTCAGCGTTGGAAATGGCGCCGACGACCTGATCGAGATGTGCTTTCGCGCGTTCGCCGGCGCAGGAGAGCGTGTCGCCTACCCGACACCCACCTATCCGCTGCTGGTGTCGCTCTGCTTTCTCCATGACGCGGTGCCCTCGCCCAACCCGAGCGGAGACATGTTCACCTGGTCGACCGAGCTCATGGATGACCCGGCGCCACTGAAGTTCCTGGTCAACCCAAACTCGCCAACCGGAACGTGGCACGCCGGCCCGTCGGTTGAGCGCGTGCTCCGGAGATCGCAAGGCGTGGTCGTGCTGGATGAGGCATACGTCGATTTCGCGGTCGAGTCCCAGCTTCCGCTCCTGGCCAAACACGAAAACCTTCTTATCGTGCGCACGATGTCCAAGTCATACGCATTGGCTGGGATGCGGATCGGTTTCGCCCTGGGAAGCCCCGGACTCATCGCCGCCCTTGACGCAGTGAAGGATTCCTACAACGTCGACCGGCTCGCCATCGCTGCGGCGGTCGCCGCGATCGAGGACACCGAGCACCATCGCAAGATCGTCGATCACGTCATCAACGAGCGGATGTGGCTGGAGGACCAGCTTGCCGAGCTTGGCTTCGAACACTCGCCGTCGGAAGCGAACTTCGTCTTCGTCAAGCCGGCGCTTGGTAACTCTGCCCCTGCGGTCGCGGATGCGCTTCGCGAGCGCAGAATCCTCATCCGCCATTACGATCTGGACCCGATTGACGGCTGGTTCCGCATCACGGTCGGCACGCGCGCTCAACACGAACGCTTGCTGACAGCCTTGAAGGAGATCCTGATATGAAGCTGGGACCGGGGATGCCGACCGGATCTTTGGAGCCCATGCG
>JBGPYE010000035.1:0-9179 GCA_041493095.1 Candidatus Dormibacteraceae bacterium | reverse complement strand
GGAGGGCGTCGGCCTGCGCGATGTTCTCGGCCGCGTGACGATGCAAGTCTTCGTCCGGGATCATTGCGCGATGATCGCAGCACCCGTCCAATGTGACGTTGATGGAGTACCGAAGGGGTCGCATTACATAAGCGTATCGACGATCAAGGTCAGGTAAAGAAGTTTCCCATAAACGGTCACGGTCGACCCGTCGTACCGGACGGGCATGGACCTGACCGACAAGCAGTGGACGATCATCGAACCGTTGTTCGAAGAGAAGCGGCCGCCTGACGGGCGCGGCCGCCCGGGGCGCGACGCGCGTGCCAACGGGTGCTGTGGGTCTTGCGCACCGGCGCGCCGTGGCATGACCTGCCGGATCGCTACCCGCCGTACCAGACCTGCCATCGGCGGTTCCAGCAACGGCGGAAGAACGGCGTCTTCCGCGACCTGCTCAGTGCTTGGCGGAGGGCCTGCGTTTGCGCGGCAACATCGACCTGACCGAGGGCCTCATCGACGCTAGCTTCACTATGGCGAAAAGGGGGGTCTGCCATCGGTCCTACGAAACGCTCCGGCGAAGCTGTCAAACGAAGCTGTCAAATGCCGCAAATCTGACGCATCGCGGCATACTGACCACAACCGGTAGTGCCACTGAGTTCCGCAGGCACAACATATTGGTGCTCGCGCAGGGAATCGAACCCTGAACCTTGGGATTAAGAGTCCCCTGCTCTGCCAGTTGAGCTACGCGAGCGTGTCGTGAGGCGGACGGAGAGTCGATTCTAAGGAACCCACGGCATTAACAACCTGGGTTCCAAGGGCGCCAGCCCAACAGTACCTTGCCGAGGATGCCGGCGCGCGTTCCGCTAGACGTCGACCTCGAGGACAGGCTGCTCTACGGTCTCACCCCTGCACGCCTGGCCTACCTTCTGATCGGGCTTATCGTCGGTTTCGCGATCTGGTCGTCGTCGTGGGCCACGACTCCATTGCGAGCGGGAGCCGCCCTCCTGGTGATTGGCGCCGGCGCCGCCGTCGCGTGGGGACGATGGCGGGGCAGGCCCGCGGACGCCTGGCTTGTCGACATCGCGGCGTTCACCCTCAGGACCCATCGGATGTCCATCAACAAGCGACTCCTGCGGGTGAAGCGACGGGTCGCAGCGTGATCTCGGAGCTGAACTTCGGATTGTTCCGCGTCGTCTCACGCGCGCCGACGACGCTCTGGAATGGAGCATCCGGATTGGCGGTGATCAAGACCGGGTATCTCGGATTTGCCGGCGCGGAGCTGGGCGATCGCGCGCGTTGGATCAACTCGTTTCGCCGTCTCCTCGACGGGCTGGATCGCCCCCTCCAGGTATCGATCGGCGCGGTTCCCGGTTCGGGCACCGCCAGCCCGGGACACCAGCCAGCCCCCGCCGACTTCGATGACATGCGAGGGGCTGACATGTCCTTTGTCGACAACATCGCGTGCTCGCCGTCGGCGCACCGATACGAGACGACTCTGGTCACCACCGAGGCTCACGCCACACGACTCGAGCCTGCTCTCCGAGAACTTGGCGTGCGATTCGAGGTCTCGACTTCCCGCACCGAACCATGCTTCGGCAAGGAGCTGGCTGATCGCTACCAGCATTCGGGCGGATACAGCCACACCTGGTATATCGACCGCCTTCCAGGAAGCGAGCTCGAGGCGGGCTGGCTTTACCAGCTTCTACCTCCCGGTCTGAGGCTGCGTCTGTCGTGGCACGCCACCCCGCTGCCGGCCGCGTGGGTCGTTGATTACCTGCAGCGGCAGCTGATCAACATGCGTGCCACCCGCCTGGTCGGTCACGACGCCGGATCGGCAGATCCGATCTTGGCCGGCGCCCTGCCGAACGCCGAGGACCTGCAGCGCCGGCTCGCTTCGAGCCAGGACAAGGCCTTCCATGTCGCGGTCTACGTGACGCTCACCGCGGCGACCCCCGACGAGCTCAAGGCCGGCTCGATCAGGGTCGAGTCCGCGGCCCGCGCTGTTCTCTGCCAGCTCCAGCCTTGCACGTTCCGCATGTTTGACGGCCACCTCGCCACGCTGCCAATCGGCATCGACCGCCTGAATCGCAAGCGTGTCCTCGACACGAGCACGCTAGTCACGTTCTTCCCTTGGCTCGAGCCAGATCTGCAGCAGCCGGGCGGCGTGGTCATCGGCCGCAATCGTTCGACGGGAGCGCCTGTTCTCGTCGATCCCTTCGATGAGCGCCGCTACGCCAACGCGAACATCGGCGTGTTCGGGCACTCAGGCGCCGGCAAGACGTATCTGCTTTCGACGCTGGTGCTCGGCGCGCTTGGGCGAGGGGTCCAGGTTTACATCATCGATCCCGAGCACGAATACGGTGGCCTGGCGAGACAGCTTGGCGGTGTCGACATCGAGCTGGCCCTCGGTTCCGGCCATGCCCTCAACGTGCTCGACCTGCGAACCTCGGATCGCCGGGACGAGGGTTGGCTCGGACCCGCGGCAGCCGACGCGGTAGATCTCTGCGTCACCATTTGCGGCGGGCTGAACGAATCGGAGCGCGCGGTGCTCGAAAGCGCGGTGCGTGCTGCGTACGGCGAGCTCGATCAGCCGGTGCTGCGTGACGTTGCCGATCGACTTCCGCGGCGATCGCGCCTCGCCACGATCCTGAAGCGATGGGCGTCAGGAAGTCTCGGTCAGATGTTCAGCTCCCCGACCAACGTCGACCTGGACGCTCCGATCGTGTCATTTGGGATGCGCGAGTTGCGCGACGAGATGGTAGCGCCCGTGCACTACCTGCTCGCTGGCGCTCTGTGGGCGCGAATCAAACGCAAGGACCATCGGCGGATGCTCGTCATCGACGAGCTCGGACTTCTCTTTGAGGACCCGACGATCCGTAGATTTGTGGTCAACCTCGCGCGAAGGATTCGGAAATACGACGGCTCGCTCGTCTTCGCGACGCAGAATCCAGGCGACCTGATGAGCTCGGATCAAGGCACCGTCGTGGCGACCAATCCCGCCTTGGTGTTTTTCGGACCGCAACGACCTGGTGAGGCCGCCAAGCTACAAGAGTCGTTTCGCCTGAGCGTGCATCAACGCTCGTTCCTCGAAAGCGCTGTTCGCGGTGAATTCCTGCTTGCCGCAGGGCCCGATCGGCTGGCCGTTCGGGTCGAAGCGCCGCCCTGGCAGGCAGAAGCAATGCGTCTGGGGCGTGGTGCGGCTCGACCCCCACCCTAGCGCGTAGGCTTTATCGCTGGCATGCGGCGAGTCCTCCACTACCGATTACACGGGCTTCCCGAGCAGCGGCTCGAGCGGGTTCACGAACAGTTCGAAGCCCTCGCTGCTGCTCGAACCTGGCGCTGCGATCCACCCTGGGTCGCCAGCACCAACTCGCGCCGCCTTTTCGAAATGGAGTACTTTCGCCACCTCAAAGACGACGATCGCTCCGATCTCAGCGCGGGCGGCTTCGTGAAGATGGCCGGCGACGAGACCGACGCATTGATCATCACCATCTTCATGCGGGACTTGAGCGCCGAGTACGGCATGAGTACGGCCATCAAGGACGAGGACCATCCCCTCGCCAAGCTCCGGAGGCTCGAATTCGAGGCAGGACGCCTGCCGAACGGCCAAGCCCTGGAGGACGTGCTCGCCAAGAGACCGGTAATCAAAAAGGTCCAGGGAGAGCGCATCTTCTTCTATCCACCGACATTTCGGCTTCACTCGCAAGGCCCGCCAAGCCCGGAATGGGCTTACGCCCTGTGCGGAATCCGGGCGTACGCCCCCACCTTGATGGAGGCGGAGCAGGAGGCGCTCAAAATCCTGAGAGGCCTGGGTCATCTTGGCAGCTGACGGCACGCTCACAACCACCGGGTCGATCGAGTCGGCCGACGGTACGAAGCTCGCCTACCGCGCCTGGCCGAAGCCCGGTAATACCGCGCTCGCCGTCGTGCACGGGCTTGGTGAGCACGCCGGCCGGTACGAGCGGTTCGCTGACGGGATGGCACGGCACGGCATGGGCACCTTCGCGCTCGACCTGCGCGGTCACGGCAATAGCCCCGGACAGCGTGGTCACGTCGACTCGTGGGCGCAGTGGACGGACGATGTGTCGGCGTTTGTCAGTCACATCGAGTCGATCGCCGGCGCTGAGGTCGTGCCCGTCGGACATTCATTTGGCGGTGTCGCCCTCTTGAGCACCGTGCTTGCCGGCAAGCTGCCGAAGACCAGGCGCTTTGTCGTCTCGAGCCCTGCGCTGAAGCTCAAGCTGGCCGTCGCTGGCTGGAAGCTCACCTTTGGTCCCATCGCTTCGAAGATCGTGCCGCGGCTCGCCCTGGCCAACGAAATCGATCCAAAGACCGTTTCAAGGATCCCAGAGGTGGTCGAGGCTTATAAAAACGATCCGCTCGTGCACAACAAGATCTCGACCCGCATGGGCGCTGAGTGGCAGGACGCAACCAGGGACATCCTGTCTCGTGCCGGCCAGATCAAGATCCCGTTCCTCATCCTCGCCGGGACCGATGACGCGCTTATCGATCATGCCGGCAGCCGCGAGCTCCACGAGCAGGCGAAATCGACGAGCGAGCTGCGCATGTTGGAAGGAAGGTTCCATGAGCCGTTCAACGACATCGGCAGCGACGAGGTCTTCCAGTTGATCGCGGACTGGCTGAGATGACACTCGACCCAGGCTCCTGGATTTCCTGGATCATCGTCGGCCTCATCGCCGGCGCGATCGCGGCCCGCGTCGTGGCGGGTCGAGGCTTCGGCTGCCTCGCCGACATCGTCGTCGGAGTGGCGGGTGCGTTGATCGGCGGCTTCTTGCTGGGGGCGGTCTTCCACGTGACCGGGACCGTTGGTTTCTGGGGAAGCATCATCGTCGCCTTCATTGGCGCCGCGGTGCTGCTCTCAGTGCTGAAGCTGATCTCCGGAGGCCGACTCTAGCCGGCTGCTGCGCGTACCCCTTCGCGTGCGGGCTCTTCGCTCTGGGCACGCGGTTGCCTCCGAATCAGCAACGCCGTGAATGCCGTCAACGCGAGGACCGCGATGGGCAGCACGAGAGTTTGCTTCATCGCATCGATGTAGGCGCTGACGAAAACATCGTGCGCAAGGGTGGTGAGCTGCTGCTGCACCCCAGCTGGCAATCCAACCGGGAGCTTCGCTCCATTCTGGCCCGTACCGATCTCAAACCCGTTGGAGGCCACGGAGCTGAAGGCCTTGATGAACTGATCCCTGTAGGCCGCCGGCAAGGCCGCAGCGTGACTTACGGCCTGGTCGTGCAAAGTGATGGCCAGCCGGTTTTGAAGCAGAGCACCGACGACCGCGCTGCCCACCGCGGCGCCCACCTGGCGCGTGGTGTTAAGCACGCCTGAAGCCGCCCCCGCCATGCGCGGCGAGATGTTGCGCATGGCGACCGTGGTCATGGGCGCGAAGGTCATGCCCATGCCTGCGCCTGACACGATGGCGGGCACGAGGAAATTGATCCATGCCGAATCGGGACCGGCGACGTAGGTCAGCGTTCCGAATCCGATCGCGAAGACCAGGACCCCAATCAACAAGATGTACTTGCCCCCGACGCGGTCGGCGAACCGCCCGGCGAAAGGCGCCACCACCATCGACGTGAGCGACATCGGCGCCAGCGTGAGGCCGGCGGTCAAGGCTGTGAAGTCGCGAACCGACTGCAGATAGATCACGATCGGCAGGAAAAGGCTCATCATTCCGAATGCGATCGCGGCGGCCATCCAGTTGGCCACGGCGAAGTTGCGCTCTTCGAAAAGCGACAGCGGAACCAGCGGCTCTGCCTGGTATCGCTCCCAGATCACGAAAAGGACCAACAGCACGGCGCCGACACCGATGACTTCGGGGATCGTGATCAGATAGGAGCCGATCTCACCCCAGTTGAAGCGCTCGCCTTCGATGAGCCCGAAGATGACCCCAAAGAGGCCGCCCGTCGCGAGGATCACGCCCACGATGTCCCAGCCGTGGCGACGGCCGGGCCGCAGGTCGGGAATGATCGCGAAGGTTGCGACCAGCGCGGCGATCCCGATCGGGACGTTGACGAAAAAGATCCACCGCCAGTCGATGTAGGTGACGATGGCGCCGCCGAGGGTTGGTCCGGCCAGGGTGGCCAGGCCGGCCACGCCGGCCCAGATTCCAAAAGCCGCCCCGCGGCGATCCGGTGGAAACAGGCTGATGAGGATGGCCAGCGTCTGAGGCGTCAGCAACGCACCGCCGACGCCCTGCAGGATGCGGGCCACGATCAGCTGATTCGCATCGTGGGCAAAGCCGCACAAACCCGAGGCGACCGTGAAAATGGCCAGCCCGATTGCGAACAAGGTCCGCTGGCCGTACAGGTCTCCCAGCCGCCCCGCCGTGATCAGCAGCACGGCGTAGACCAGGATGTATGAGTTCAGCACCCACAGGATTTGGTCGAGGGTGGTGTTGAGCCCCGCGCTCATGGCTGGGATCGCCACGTTGACGATCGTGGTGTCCAGCATGATCATGAAAAATCCCGTGGTCAGAACCACGAGCACCAGCCACGGATTGGTTGGACGGGTTCGCGATTCAGGCATACCTAACTCTCAACCTGCGACGTCCTCGATCGATTCCCGACGATTCGCATTCGCACCAAGCGGCACGTTGCGGACCACGATTTCAGTCAATTGCGACAGGACGATTCGATCTTTGTCATCAGCCCACAATTGCGTCATGGATCGCATCCTTCTCGAGGGCATGTCGTTCCATGGGCGCCATGGTGTACGGCCTGCTGAACGCGAGCAGCCGCAGGAGTTCAAGGTGGACGTGGAGGTCGACTGCGACCTGAGCGAGCCCGGCCGCACCGACCGGATCGAAGACACCGTCGATTACAGGCGAATCCGAGCGATCGCCAAAGACGTGATCGAGGGCGAATCGCTGAAGCTCATCGAAGCGCTCGCCGCGCGCATCGCCGACCGCATCCTCGAGCTGGCGAGAGTGGCGGAGGTCACGGTCCGCATTTCCAAACGGCCTGAAAGCATGCAGCCGATCGATGCGGCGGCCGTTCGCATTACAAGGACGCGCGCATGACCATCGCGTACTTCGATTGCTTTGCGGGTATCTCCGGCGACATGACGCTAGGCGCCCTGATCGACTCGGGCGCCGATCGAGCGCTGCTTGACGCCACGATCGAGGCCCTCCGGCTCGGCGACGAGGCCACCATTGAAGTTCGTCACGAAACGCGCGGACACGTCGGCGGAACGCGGGTCTTGGTCCAGACGGTCGACCGCGTCGAGCGAACGGTTCCAGCGCTGCGCGCAGTCGTCGAAGACGCGGACGCGCCTGAACGTGTCAAAGCTCCGGTGCTCGACGCGATCAATCGCCTGGCGCGCGCGGAGGCCCGCCTGCATGGTGTCTCAGAGGAGCAGCTCCACCTGCACGAGCTGGGCGGCGCAGACACTCTGGTCGACCTGATGGGCGCTTTCTGGTTGCTCCACGGCCTGGAAGTGGACCAGGTGTATTCGTCAGCGCTGCCGGCCCCGCGCGGTCGCCTCGGCCACATGCCGCTGCCGGCTCCAGCGAGCGTTCGGGTCCTCGAAGGGACCGGGGCGGTTTTCGAGGTTACCGATACAGGGCTCGAACTTGTCACCCCAACGGGGGCCGCCATCCTTGCCGCCGGCGCAAGGTTTGAGCGCCCGGCGATGTCTCTTCGATCGATCGGCTATGGGATCGGCGCCCGCGACGCTCCAGGCAACGCCCTCGCTGTGTGGATCGGCGAGAAGATCGAGAGCCAGACGGGCGTGACGCTCATCGAGACGAACATCGACGACATGGCGCCGAACCTGGTGGCCGCGTTGTGCGAAGACCTCATGGCCGCCGGCGCGCTCGATGTCACCGTCATTCCAGCTCTGATGAAAAAAGGCCGAGCCGGCCATCTCATCAGCGTGATGTCGCCGCCAGAGCTGGTCGCGCGGCTGTCTGACCATCTGCTCCGACACTCAACGACGCTGGGCGTTCGAATCTCGAATGCTCAGCGGGTGATCGCGCCGCGAAGGATCATCGAGGTCAAGACCCCGCTCGGCAGCGCCCATGTAAAGGTTAAAGAGCTCGACGGGAAGCCATTCGACGTCGCGCCCGAATATGAGGACTGCCGGCGGATCTCGCGCGAGACCGGCGTCGACCTTCGCGAGGTCATGCGCGTGGTCTCCGATGCGGCACGCAAGGAACTCGATCTAGGCTAACCGTGTGACAGCTCGCGTCCTCGATGGAAAAGCCGTGGCGAGGCAGATCTTCGACGAGGTCTCTCGAGCCGTCACCGCCCGCGTGTCGGCAGGTGGTTCACGGCCCAAGCTCGCGACAGTGCTCGTTGGTGACGACCCGGCCTCTGCGCAATACGTCGGGTTGAAGCAAAGGAATGCCAGGCAGGTTGGTATCGAGTCGGAGGATCACCGTCTGCCGGCGAACTCGACAACCGAAGATCTGCTGAACCTCGTCGTCCGATTGAACGCGGACGAAAGCGTGAGTGCAATCCTCATCCAGCAGCCGACCCCTCGGCAGGTGGACATGGCGCGAGTGGTGTTGGCGCTGGACCCTGTGAAGGATGTCGACGGGTTTCACCCGATCAATGCAGGGCTGGTCGCGCTCGGGATGCCCGGAGGGGTCGAGCCGTGCACGCCGGCGGGCATCGTCGAGCTGCTGAATCGCACAGGCATTCCGATCGAGGGCGCGAATGCTGTCGTCGTCGGGCGGAGCAACCTCGTTGGCAAACCCACGGCGCTGCTCCTGCTGCGGCGCAACGCCACGGTCACCGTTTGCCACACAAAGACCAGGGACCTGGCGGGTCACACGCGAAACGCCGACTTGCTCGTGGCGGCGGCCGGCAAGGCAAACCTGATCACCAGGGACATGGTCAAGCCTGGTGCGTCGGTCGTCGACGTCAGCACCAACTGGGCGGATGGCCGCCAGGTCGGCGACCTTGGTCCGGGCGTCGATCAGGTGGCCGGCTGGCTGACCCCCAATCCAGGCGGTGTGGGCCCGATGACGCGCGCGATGCTCATCAAGAACACCTATGAGGCCGAGGTCCGGCGCAGGCCGTGAGGCCATCAATCGAGGCGCACCGACTTGTCAACGGATTCCGGGTCTTCCAGATGGTCGTGGCCGCCTGCCGGCTGCAGCTTCCCGACCTGGTTGCCAAGGAGCCGAAAACCGCCGATGAGCTGGCCGCATTGAGCGGGACCGATGGGCCGTCATTGCGCAG
>JBGPYE010000104.1:0-6253 GCA_041493095.1 Candidatus Dormibacteraceae bacterium | reverse complement strand
GGGCATGGCGGCGGGGTTCGGCTACTACGCGGTCGCCGTCTTCGCGACCGTGATCGTCATCGTGACCCTGGTGGGGCTCAGGCCCCTCGAAGCGCGGTTCTTTCGCGGACGGAAAAACCGACGCCGCACCGACCCGTTGGACATCGAACCGTCCGAATCGTGAGCAGCGTCGCGATCGTCACCGACTCGACGGCGGACCTTCCGCGCGAGCTCGCCGAGTCGCGTTCCATCACCGTGGTGCCGCTGACGCTCAACTTCGACGGGAAGACACTGCTCGACGGCGTGGACATCACGCCGGAGGAGTTCTATCGCCGCCTTCCGGGCGTCACCACCCACCCCACCACCTCACAGCCCTCACCGGGCCGCTTCGCGGAGGTTTATTCGCACCTGCTGGCCGACCACGAGAGCGTGATCTCGATCCACATCTCGGAGAAGCTGAGCGGGACGTATGGATCGGCGCGCCAGGGGGCGGACATGACGGATCGCGCGCGAGTCCGCGTGGTCGACTCGCAGCTCGTGTCGATGTCCCTGGGGCTGATCACGCTGACGGCGTCGGCGATGTCTTCGAAAGGTGCCGACATGGAGGCCATCGAATCCAAGGTCCTCAACATGAGAGCGCACGTGCAGACATACTTCTCGGTGGCTACGCTGGAGTTCTTGCGTCGCGGCGGCCGCATCGGACGCGCGGGCGCGCTTCTCGGCTCGGTGCTTCAGGTCAAGCCGGTCCTCTGCATCCGCGACGGCCAGGTGACACCGCTGGAGCGCGTGCGCACCTTCGAGCGTGCGCTCAACCGCATCGTCGAGCTGACACGCGCGGTCGATCGTGGACATGGCGTCTGCGTGATCGTCGGCCACGCCGATGCCGAAGCCGACGCCGAGCGGATCGGCCGAGAGCTCGAGCCTGTCGCCGAGACGTTGATGATCCAGCCGCTGGGTCCGGTCGTCGGGGCCCACGCGGGACCTGGCGTGGTCGGTGTCGGGTGCTACCCCGCGGAGCTGTTCCCGCTGGGCATCAAGCGGGCGTCCAGCGCACAGACTCGGGCGTGACCGACTTCGTCACTCGCTGGTCTACGGCCAGCGCCTGCAGGTGCGCCAGCGCCTCCTGGAGGGCCAGCCGCTTCTCGTAGAAATGTTCGCGAAGGCCCCACAGCTCGAGCGCAACCTCCCAACCGGTCTCTTTCCCGCGGCCGACTATCTCGACGATCTGGTCGAGCCTGCGCCGGTGGTGCGATTCCAGGACCTTGACGCGAGCAGGAGCATCGGAGAAGGGACGTCCATGCGCCGGCAGGATCAGCTTCGGATCGTAGGCCGCGAGCCGGCGCAGGCCCTCCAGGTATTCATGGAGTGGATCCGGGGTGCTCTGTGGATGCAGCCCGATGTTCGGCGACACATCGGGCAGCAGCGTGTCGCCGGCGAAGAGCAGCTTCTCTTGCGGGTCGTACAGGCAGATGTGGCCCGGCGAATGACCCGGCGTCCACTCGACACGAAAACTCCGGCGACCCAGCTGTAGCAGCTCCGCACCGTCGAGCTGAACAGATGGTTCGGCCGTCTTGACCACCTGGCTCAGCGCGCGCTGCGAGTTGCTGAGCTCCTCGGCGTCGTCGGCGGGCACCCCGTTCACCAGCAGGTAGGTGCGGACCTCGCTGACCAGGTGCTCGAGCTCGACGTATCGAGGGTGCACCAGGGGGACCTCCAGCCGGTGGATGTACAGGTCCGCCAGACCCTCGCCGGCGAAGGTGCCCGCTGCTCCGTAGTGGTCCGGATGGATATGCGTCACCACCAGGCGGTGCAGCCGCTTGGCTCCGATCTGAGCGAGAGCCTGCTTGATCATGGCGACCGAATCGTCGGAGTTCATGCCGCAATCGAGCAGGTCGGCCTCGTTCCCGTCGGGGAATAGAAATACGTTGACAGTGCCGTCCTCGAACGGAATCGGCAGCCGGAGCTCGAGAACGCCGCCGGCCACCTCAGTCAACGCGACGCTTGTCGCCATCCCGGCATTGTCGCGGACTAACATGAATCGAGTCACCTCGGCCGATCTCTCAGGAGGAGCGAATGTCTGAAGTTCAGCTGTCACCAGACCAGATCGTCGAAGCGCTGCCCAAGTACATCGTTCCCGAGAAGGCCGGCAGCACCAAGGCGACCATTCAGTTCGACCTGTCCGGTGATGCGGGCGGGAAGTGGTGGGTCAAGATCCACGATGGCACAGCCGAGTCCGGGAAGGGCGACGCGCCCGAGCCGGCCAACCTCACGCTGCTCGCCGACGCGGGCGACTGGGTGAAGATCATGACCGGGCAGCTCGATGGAACCGCCGCCTTCATGCAGGGCAAGCTCAAGATCAAAGGCGACATGGGACTTGCGATCAAGATGCAGTCTTTGTTTAAGAGGCCAAGCTAGGCTCCATCACACCCCACCCTGGCGCCTCCACCTCCGGGGGAGGGAAATCGCTATCTCTATTTAGTAGTTGAATTTCCAGGTGTTCAGCCGGGTGGACATCTGCGCCTCTAGATCGAGGTGACCCTGGCCTGAGTGCAGTTCGAGGATGACCACGTGGTGCGCCGTCAGCGCGATCCGGCGCCCGTCGGCCAGCTTCGTCGCCTCCAGCGCGTTGCCCCACACGATGCTCTCGCCCGCCGTCGGGATGCTGGCCAGGTTTGTCTGCTGCCAGGCGGCCAGGCTCGATGCGTTGCCCCTCTCGTACGTCGAGATGATCATGAACGCAAATAGGCCGGCGTCAGGCGAACAGACCGGCCGGGCCGAGGCCCCGGTGGGATTCGTGCACGGGATGTCCGTGATGTCAAAAGTAAGGTCGAGACCAGGGGGGCTCGCACTGCTCTGCGAGCGTTCTTGGTACTTCCAGGTGCCCGGATAACAGAAGCCCCAGCCTGCCTGGAAGTCCTCGAAGCCATGGTCTTCGCTTGCACACTTGAGATCTCCCCCGATCTGCGCTACGCTCGGCACCGGCCGCGTGTTTGGGGCCGGCTGGCAACCAGCGAGCGCGACCAAGGCGACCAAGGCGGCAAGAATCTTCACGGGGGAAAGCGGCGGGGGCGGCATCAGGCGACTAATTGTGCGCGACCCGAGTAGGCGCCTCGATGCGTGCGTTGTGTCTGACGAATCCAAACGTCGCCTCGCCGGAAAGTCAGTTTGGAGGGGGTTTTTCAATGGCAATGCGTAAGCGACCCGAGAACGCTCCGGAGGAGAGGCTCGAGGCCGACCGGCGACGGCTAGAGTTGCTGGCCGCCCAGTGCGGTGAGGAAGCAGGGCTCCACCGGCCTTTGAACGACGTGACGGGTGGTGTGATCACGGGGATTCCCGAAGACACCGACCTGGCGCAGGCTCTATCCGACCGCCAGACCACGGACATCCTGGTTCACCTCCTCGACCAGAACCGGGAGCAGGTGGAGCGGGCTCTTGAGCGGCTGCACGAAGGCGCCTATGGCATTTGCGAAGTCTGCAGCCGCCATATCCCCGCCGAGCGGCTCAAGTTCCAGCCGGCGGCCACGCGATGCGTCGAATGTCAGTCCCAATGGGACCGGCTCAACGGACGAACCGCCTAGGTCTTGCTCCGTCGCGGCCGCCCGAGGAACCCCGCAGCGCCCAGCGCCAGGCCGATCACCACCATCGCGCTGCCGATCCAGAACCACTTGACGTCGCCCGTCATGACGCTGCCGGGGATATAGCCAAGCCCCTGCCCGGCGAACACTGCGCCCGCGAGCAGGACCAGGAGACCGACGACGCCGACGCCAACCCTCACAGTGTTGCGTTACTGATCAGGGTTACCTATCCGACGCCGCCATAGACGACCGACTTCTCCTCTGTGTACTGGAGAAACGCCTCGACTCCGTGCTCCTTTCCGAAGCCCGACTGCTTCGTGCCACCGAAGGGCAGCTCGTCGTGCGCGATCTGCAGCGCATTGACCCAGGTGTAGCCGGCCTCCAGCTCTTGGACCGCCCGGTAGGCGGCCGGCATGCTGGCGGTCCAGATCGAGGAACCCAGCCCGTACTGCGAATCGTTGGCGAGCCTGAGTCCCTCGTCGAGGTCTTTGATCTTGCGCACCGGCAGGGCCGGTCCGAAGACTTCCTCAGTCCACATCCGGGCTCCGTCGGGGACGTTCTCGATGATCGTCGGCTCGATGAACCACCCGTTGTCGTAGGCCTCCCCCTTGGGCCGTCCGCCGCCGAACACCACGCGGGCCCCGCGCTGGATTGCATCTTTGATCTGCGCCTCGACCTCCGCGCGCTGGGTCTCGGTGTGCATCGGGCCCATGCGGCTGTCCTTGTCGAGCCCGTTGCCGGGCTTCAGCTTCGAAGCCCTCGCGACCAGCTTCTCCATCAGCGCGTCATACACGCCCTCCTGGACGTAAAGGCGCTTCACCGCGAGGCACGCCTGGCCGCAGTTGAAGAAGCGTCCGATGGAGATCGCCTTGGCCGCGGCCTCGAGGTCCGCGTCGTCGAGCACGATGCAGGGATCGCTGCCTCCGAGCTCGAGCGTGATCTTCTTGAGATGCTCAGCCGCCTTCGCCATCACCCTCTTGCCGGTCGGCGTCGATCCCGTGAGCGCGACCTTGCGGATCAGCGGGTGCCCGACGATAGCCTCGCCGGTCGCCTGGCCGAGCACCACGTTGACGACTCCCTCTGGAAGGCCGCCCTCGATAAGCGCCTCGATGCAGGCGAGAGTCGAAAGCGGGGTCGTGCTGGCGGGCTTGAGGACCACGGTGTTGCCGGCCGCGATCGCGGGCGCCACCTTGTTCGCGGCAAGCGTCAGCGGGAAGTTCCAGGGCACGATCGCGCCGCACACGCCAATCGGCTTCCGGATCACCAACCCGTAGGTGGTGATGTCCGGGAGCGACACATGCTCGCCATGAATCTTGTCCGCAAGGTCGGCGAACCACGCGATGTTCTCGCCAAACCGCTGAGCCTCGATCCTCGACTCGAGGATGGTCTTGCCCTGCTCCTTGGTCAGGATGGGCGCGATCTCCTCCACCTTCTGGAGCATGTGACGGGCGGCCTTGTGCAGGATCTCGGCCCGCTTGTTGTTGGGTAGCTTCGACCAGGTCTGGAAAGCTTTCGCGGCTGCCTGCGCCGCCTTGTCGACGTCGGCCGGCCCGCCGGCCGGCACCTGGTCGACTACTTCGCCTGTGGCCGGGTTGCGGACCTCGTATGTCTTGCCGGACGCGGCGCTGGTCCTTTCGCCTTCGATGATCATCGTTGCCATTGGTACGGCACCCCTCTTCGGTTGGATTTCGTTTGAGTGCTTCAATTATCGGTGTCGGCAGAACTGGGGGTTTGGAGGCGGTTGCCATGTCGGTGAGGCTCGAGAAAGAAGGCGGCGTTGGAATCATCGTGCTCGACCGGCCGCCAGCCAACAGCTACGACTACGCATTCCTGCGTGAATTCGCGGGCGCGATCGACGACGCGCGCATCGACCTGAGCATCAAGTCGGCGATCGTGGTGACCAGCGCTTCAGAGAAGTTCTTCTCGGCCGGCGCCGACGTGGGTGCGTTCGCGGCCGGCAGCCCGAGGTCGCGATTCATGACCGCCCTCATGGCACACGAGGCGTTTCGAAAGATGGAGAACACTCCTCTGGTCTTCATCGCGGCGATCGCGGGCCACTGCCTTGGTGGCGGGTTGGAGCTCGCGCTTGCCTGCGACCTGCGGTTCGCGGCCGAGGGCGGTTATCAGATCGGTCTCCCGGAAGTGAATCTCGGGCTGTTTCCCGGATCGGGCGGGACGCAGAGGCTGCCTCGCCTGGTTGGGCTGTCCAAGGGCCTGGACCTGATCGCGAACGCCACCACGCTGAAGCCGGCCGAGGCGAAAGACGTCGGCATCGTCGACCGGCTGTTTCCGGACGCGGCCGCCTGCCGTGCCGGCGCGATCGAGTACGCGGCCAAGCTCGCCGCCGGCCCGGGCGTCGCCATCGGCCACGCCAAGCTGGCGATCACGCAGGGCTACGGCGGACCCTTGGACCTCGGCCTGGCCATTGAGCGCGAGGCGATCGGGCACGTGTTCGTGTCTGAGGATGCAGAGGAAGGCATCAAGGCGTTCATCGAAAAGCGCAAGCCGGACTTCAAGAGCAAGTAACAAGGGGGTCCCCACGAACTCGCGGCGTAGCCTCGGAGTTCGTGGGGGTTTTAGTGATAGGCTGGCGCCACGAAATCTAGATCAGGAGGTGGCGTTCGAATGACTGAGCTTGCTGTGACAGTGTCCCGGCCGTCGGCCGCCTCCGGAGCGCGCTTCTAAAGAAGCAGTCCTCC
>JBGPYE010000013.1:0-13475 GCA_041493095.1 Candidatus Dormibacteraceae bacterium | reverse complement strand
GCCGGCCCACTGACCAGGATCTCTCCGTCCTCTTCGATGCGAATCTTCATGCCCGGGAGCGCCTTGCCCACGGTGCGATAGCGGCGGAACTCCTCGGTATTGGATGACACGCCCGATGTGGTCTCGGTCAATCCCCAACCCTGCAGGATCTTCACGCCGATCGACCAGAAGAACTCCTCGACCTTCTCGTTCAAAGGCGCACCTCCGCTGATGAAGAAGCGGAGCCGTCCTCCCGTCAAGCGCCTGCGCAACGAATCGAGGACGAGACGGTCGGCGACCCGCAGCCTCAGCCGCAACCAGGGTCCTGGCCTGCCGTGAAGGCGTGCCGCTCCGATGCCGAGCGCCCATCGGAAGATGGCGCGCCGGTACACGGGCTGGTGGCGAACCTTGTCGAACACGGCCTCGTAGACCTTCTCGAAGACGCGCGGCACACCGAGCATCACGGTCGGCCGCGACGTCTGGATGTCCTCGACCAGGGTGTCCAGGCTGCGCGCCAGCCAGAACGAGCTGCCGGCCATCGTCTCGACGAAGATCCCGTCGACCCGCTCCAGCACGTGGGAGTAGGGCAGATAGGACAGGAGGCAATCATCTGGCCCGATGTGGAACGCCTGGAGTGCGCTCTTGCCCATCTCGACGAAATGTTGGTGCGTCAGCATCACGCCTTTGGGATCGCCGGTGGTGCCCGACGTGTAGACCACCGTCGCCACCCGATCCGGACGGAGAGTCTCGAGCCGGGAGGCCAGCGCCTCCTCGAGCTCCGCTGCGGGCTCGTTCTCGACCCATTTGACGACGTCGGTTTCGATCATGAAGATACGGCCGGGGTAGTCGCGACCACCGAGCTTGGCCGCAAGCTCCTCGCTCGAGGCAATGGCCAGCCGGGTCTTTGAATCCTCAGCGATGTAACCGGCCACTCGCGCGGTGATGCTCGGATAGATCGGTACCGTGACACCACCTGCCGCCAGGATGGCCAGGTCGCAGTAAAGCCACTCGACGCGGTTCTCCGAAATCAGGGCGACGTGCTCACCAGGCTTCAGCCCGGCAGCAATGAGCCCACAGGCGACCCGCCTTGCCCGCTCGGCAGTCTCGTTCCAGCTCAAGCCCTGCCACGAACCGTCGCGGAAGAAGCGCAGGTATTCGCGTGCTCCCTGCCTTGCGGCCTGTTGAAAGAAGACAGCCGGGATCGTCTGCGCGCCTAGCGGCGCCGGCGCGGGGGCGGGATCGACAACCGGCATAGTCAAGGAACTCATATTCAAATCCTCTCGACACTGATGGTGATGGGGGGGAGGCGATACGGTCATGGCCGAATGGCCCTGCCCGTCGGGCCGTCAGGCACTGGCATGGAATCTGCGCGTGTAAGACCGTGGTCTCGATGGCAACATCCACTCGTACGGCGCTGGTCCTCTCGGGTGGAGGTCTCGTCGGCGGGGCGTGGATGGTCGGCGCGCTCAACGCGATCGCGAGCGAGACCGGTTGGGACCCAGGCAGCGCGAACTACGTGGTCGGCACGTCTGCGGGCTCGATGATCGGGGCGATGCTCGCGTCGGCCGTTCCCCCATGGCTGCTCAAGGCGTACGGCTCCGGCGAGAACCTTCAGGGTTTGCCCGGCCTCGCCGACCCCGGCAGCCGCCGCTTCGGAGCGAGCTTTCGGCTGCACTGGAGCTTTCCGCGGCCGGTGCTCGCATCGCCCGGTCTTGCGCTCCGCAGCATTCGCGAGCCCTGGAAGTACGGCCCGGCCGGGATCGTGGCGTGGCTGCCTCAGGGCGTGATCTCGACAGAGCCGCTGAAAGAGGTCATCAGGCGTGTCGTGCCGGCAGGCTGGATCGCCCATCCCCATCTTTGGGTAGTCGCGATCGACTACGACACCGGCGACCGCGTCGTGTTCGGCCGCCGGGGGTCGCCGAAAGCGGATCTGGCCGACGCTGTCGCCGCTTCGTGCGCGATTCCCGGCTTCTATCACCCCGTGGCCATCCACGGCCGCCGCTACATAGACGGGGGAATGTACTCGCCGGCTAACCTGGACCTGCTGACGGAAGCTGAAGCCGACCTTGTGGTCTGTCTGAATCCGATGTCCTCCCGCCATCGCGGCGGCCTCCTTGCGTCGTCCGGTCCAATCGCGGCATTTGTGAGGGGCGACAACCGAAGACTGATCGACCGGGAGGTGCTCGCGCTCAGCCGAAGAGGGAAGCGCGTGCTGCTGATCGAGCCACAGGCGGACGACCTGCGGGTGATGGGCTTCAACTATATGAGTAGAAGGAACCTTGACCAGGTCTTGGGCTGCGCGGTCAGGTCGACGACCCACGCTCTCCGTCAAAGCGAGATGGGAGCCCAGCTGTCCGCGCTGCCGTCTGGGCCCGCCGACCGCCTGCGCCGGCCCAGCACGAAGCCGTCGAACTGGCCGGCGGAGCTCTTCCCACCGGTGCGCCGAAGCGCTTAGGCAGCCACCGGTATCGTGAGCTCGAGCCACTCGGCGCTCATGCCGCGGACCAGGACGTCGAGGTCCGGCCACGCGTCAGCGTCGACGTCGACACTCAGGTCCAGGCCCCCGTCGTAGGAGAGCACCGCACAGGACGCGGTCACATTGCCGGCGAGGTCATCGCCGCGGATGCGAAAGGTGCACCGCCGAGCTGCCTGACCAACTCAGGCGGCCGCTAGGTTTCTGGCCAGAAAGTCCAGGACCGTTTGCTCGTAAGTGACGTTGGCGTTGTCGTAGGCCTGGACGTGACCCGCGCTGGGGATCATGAGGAGCTTCTTGGGTCCCGGCGCCGCCTGGAAGATGGCCATGCCCTCCGCCGGCGGAACAATTGTGTCTGCACCTCCGATGATCGCGAGCAACGGCTTGTGCAGAACCGCCGCCGCTGCCACCGGCCGCACCTGCCACAGCGACAACCCGATATCCGCCTGCCCGAACGCGAGCAGCGGAGCAGCCCATGGAAGGTCGGGGAGGTGCGTAACTTCGCTGAAGCGGGCCACGAAGACATCGCCGACGGAACTGAAGCCACTGTCCTCTATGACGGCGTTCACGTCGGGGTTGACGGCCCCCGCCTCGACCGCGATCGCGCCGCCCAGTGAGTAGCCAAACAGCGCGATCGGTCCCCCGTCGAGTGATCGCGCTTCGGCTACAGCCGCCCTGGCGTCTTCCGGTTCGCGGTATCCCATGGTGGTTCCGTCCCCGTCCGACAGCCCGTGCCCGCGAAGGTCGAACACCAAGAGGTTGTAGCCCGCCTGGCGAAGATAGCCGGCCTTGTGGAGCGGTTCTTGGCGGCTGTTTGATAGGCCGTGGATCATGACAATGGTCTGGTGGCGGGTACCGGGGATCCACCAGCCGCGCAAAGTCAGGCCGTCCCGCGTCTTGAAGCTCACATCGCTGTAGGCCATGCCGCCCGCGGCGGGGGTCGGACCGATGTCCCGACGCATCGGGTGGAGGGTGGATCGCTCGGCGATGAAGCTCGCCAACAGCCAGAAGGCGACGATAGCGGCGAGCATCCGCAGGCCGAAGCGAGCCGAGAGGTGCTGTCGGGTACGGGGGGGCTCGGCGCGCGCAAGTGTCAGCATCGTGCCCGGGACATGTTACGAAGGTCATACCGATCGCATGCCGTTGGCCTCTGTGAAGGGGATGGCCGGGTCGCAACGCTTGGGGGCCCGAGGTTCAACGCCCTGAAGCTTTTCTCGACCCTGCCAGTTTTCATCTCCCTTCCGAACTAGCTAGGAGGCATGACATGCGAACGATCAGCGAAGCCGCGTCTGAGTTTCTGGCCAAGAAGCGGGTTGCAGTCACCGGGGTGTCCAGGCACCCGGAAGGCCATGGCAGCAACGTCGTCTACCAGCGGCTCAAAGAGCGAGGCTACGAGGTCTTTGCCGTCAACCCAAACGCCGACAAGGTGGAAGGCGACCGTTCCTATGACAGCCTCGGATCAATCCCGGGCGGCGTCGAGGCTGTCGTGATCGGCACAAAGCCGGAGACCAGCGACGTCACCATGCGCGAGTGCGCAGATCTCGGCATCAAGCACGTTTGGATGCACCGCTCAGTCGGTGGAGGAAGCGTCTCGAAGTCGGCCGCAGCCTATGGACGCGAGCGGGGAATCACCGTCATCGACGGTGGATGCCCGTGCATGTTCGACCCCACCGCCGACGGAGGTCACAAAGCGATGCGCTTCGTGTTCACGCTGACGGGCGCCGTGCCGCGCCGTGTTTGAGAAAGTGGTAACCCCTGACCGGCCGGCGGCATCGATGCAGTAAGGAACGCGCGAGGGGAAGCTTCAGTCCCCGCGCCTGGCGGCGACCGCGCCCACAGCCAGGAGGTCACCCTTCGACAGCATCCCGATCGTCGCATCGCCGTCGATCACAGGCAGGTGCCCGATTCCGTGTTCCACCATCCGCCTCGCGGCGATACTTTCGTCGTCTCCCGGATCCACCGTGATCGCGCCCTCGGTCATGTACTCGTCGACCGAGGTCAAATCCAGGCTCGCCTGCTCCGCGACCGCCGCCACGAGATCGGCTTCACTGATCACTCCCACGAGCTTGCCTTCGTCCAATACGGCGAGCGCGCCGACACGATTCCTTGCCATCTTCTGAGCAGCCTCGACGAGCGTGTCGGTCACCTCGGCCGCGATCATCTCGGTGCTGCAGAAAGTCCCTACTTTCATCTTGCCACCTCGTTCGTGAACTCCAGGGCCAGTGTGGCCCTGACAGCCGCCCGCGTCACGGGCCGACCGGCCTTCAAAACCAGGGACACGGGGCCACTCGACGGCCAGTTAAGGGGCAGTTTCGCCAGGCTCTGCGGCGGGCATAACATGACTCAGGTGCTTCCGCTTGACTGGCGCCGCGCGGCCGGATGGGCCGCGATGGCGGCGCCGCTGATGATGTGGTCCGAATTCCTCACGATGGGGACCTCGCGCCATGGCTACAACCTCCTGACACGCCCGTTCAGTGACCTGGCCACGCGCGGCACCCCACATGCGGATCTCTTCGCCCTGGGCTTCTTTTTCCTGCCCGGCCTGCTCACGATCGTGCTGGGCGTTGGCCTGTGGTTCGCCATCAAGGGCGGCCATGCCTGGCGCGCCGGGGCCGTCTTGGTGGTCGTCACGGGGGTGTTCCTGGCCGCCGTCGGGGCCTTCCCCCAGGACCCCAACTCCTTCGTCGCCGGCTTACTTCACGGCACGATGGCGCAGATATGCTTCGGGATCGCCAGCGTGGCGCCCCTAGTTTTGTTTTTCGGATCCGCTAGCCACGCTCACCTCGCCCCACCCCGCCGGCTCTGGCTGGCTGCGGGCATCGCAGCCTTCGCCATCGAGGCGCTTGCCATAGGCCTCCGCCCTGTCCTGTCCTATCCGGACGGCCTTTTCCAGAGGCCCTTCACCCTCGTGTTGACGATCTGGTTTATAACCACCGGCGCCTGGCTGCTGAGAGGCCGTAAGTTCGAGGGTCTTTCGGTCCCTGACTAGCCGTCCGAAAGGACGGAAACTCGACCTCGGATTGAGCCAGGAACGCATCCATTACCTCGATTGGCTGAAGGTGCTGATCGTCTACGGCATCGTCCTGTTCCACATAGCGCTCGTCTTCTCGATCGGCACATGGCTCGTCTCCAACCCTGAGCGCAGCATCATCCTCAGCGCCTTTGCTGCCTTCTGCTTTCCGTGGGGCATACCCGCGATGTTCCTGATCGCGGGCGCGGACGCCTGGTTCGGCCTCCGCTCCCATTCGGTCGCGAACTTCTTGCGGAAGCGTTTTCTGCGCTTGTTGGTGCCGATGGTCCCCGGCTTGTTAATCCTGTCTCCACTCCAGCGCTTCGTGACCAGCGCCAACCCGCCTCCTTCAATCGATGGGATCTGGGCGTTCTACGCGTCCTTCTTCCGCGAATTTCATTTCAACTGGTCGCTCCAATTCGTAAGCCAGTACTGGCTCCACCTATGGTTCCTCGCGTACTTGTTTGCGATCACGGTGGTGTGCGCCCCGGTGCTCGTGTGGCTGCGAACCCCTGCCGGCGGTCGGCTCACGTCCTGGGTCGTGGGCGTCGCCACTCGAAAAGGCGGATTGCTGTTGTTGGCCGCCCCGCTCGTGCTCACGCAGCTCGTGCTGCGACCTAGATTCCCCGCGTATCAGGATTGGGCCGACGTCGCAACCTACACCCTGGCGTTCCTGTTCGGAGCCATCTTCTTCAGCGACCGTCGATTCGAGGTCGCGATCGTGCAGCAGATTCGATGGCTCCTGGCCGGCGGTGTGCTGGCCATGCTTGGCACGGGCGTCCTGAGCTACATCACGCGCACCGACGTGACCCGGTTCGACGGCGTGCAGGCGACCACCCAGGTGGCTCAATCGATTCTTTGGAGCCTGTTCGTCTGGTCGTGGCTGCTCGCCGTACTGTTTCTAGGTATCCGCTGGCTGAACTTCCCCCATCGCGCGCAGCACTACGCACAAGAGTCGGTCCTTCCCGTCTATGTGATCCATCACCCCGTGGTGCTGGTGGTCGCGTCCTTCGTCGTGACTTGGAAGCTTGGGGTTTTGCCCAAGTTCTTGGTGATCCTGGTGATTGTGTTTGGCCTGACGCTCGCCATTTACGAATTCGGTGTTCGCCGATGGCCGGCTACGCGGCTTCTGTTCGGGTTGAGTCAGATGCGGCGCGTCCCGTCCCGGCCATCTGAAACCGTAGGAAGTCAGCCCGTGCGCCAGGTGGTCTAGGAGCCAAGCATGGCAAGCAGGCGCTCAGGCATAAGGCGGATCGTTGTTGGGGCGTACGGCTATCACCGCGTCGAAACCATCTCTGAAGCTTCTACGGGCTTCGATTCCTGGACAAGATTCGGCTCGTGTTGCGGCGGGGAATAAACCGTGAAGAGCTTCATCCGCTTGTCGTTGGCATTGATCACGTTGTGCACCGCGCCGGCAGGAATGCAGATGGCATCCCCTTCTTCGAATTCGGCCTCGTCTCCGTCAATCACAGACAAGCCTTCTCCCTTAACGATGTAGATGAGCTGATCGACAGAGTGCGTTTCGGAGCCGATCTCCTCGCCCGGCGCGAGGGACATCGCGACCAATTGGCTGTTCTTGCCGGTGAACAGCACCTTCCGATAGAAGTCGTTGTCCTTAACGGCGTCCTTGAGGTCGAATCGCGCAAACATCACTGCCTCCTTGAATCGCCGGACCACAACACGGCGTCCAAGATCAGGATCGCGCTGCTCACATTCTCGAGTAAGGGCCATTCGACCCAGATAGTTGAGGCCGCCCCGTCTTGTTGAACGCCGGTGCAGACACCGGATTGGACGGCCAGCTGGCTCATGAGGTGGGCAGGGCCGATCGTCCCGGCAATGCGGGGCCGGTGGCCGTTCCTTGCCAAGATTGCCCGCCGGTACGCTCCAAATAATGGCCCTCTGGCACTCCCGGATCACAACTGCACCAGGTCACGCAGGCCAAGAGGCACACGCGCCAACGGGTCTGACCGAGGCTGACGCTCGAGAGCGAGCCGAACGGGGCCTTTCCAACCGCATCCGAGACGTGACCAGTCGCGGTATGGTCGACATTCTCAAGTCGAATCTGCTGACGCGGTTCAATGCCTTGTTGGGATCGCTGCTCGTGGTGATCCTGATCGTGGGTCCGCTGCAAGACGCGGTCTTCGGCCTGATCCTGGTCGCCAACGCTCTCATCGGCATCGGCCAGGAGCTGCGCGCAAAGCTCACTCTCGACCGCCTCGCCATCCTGGCCGCGCCTCGAGCGCGGGTATTCCGCGACGGCGCCGTCAGGGGACTGCCGGTTTCGGAGATCGTCGTGGGCGATCTACTGGAGGTGGAAGCCGGCGATGAGATCGTCGTCGACGGCACCGTGGAGTCTGACGAGCCGCTTGAGCTGAACGAGGCCCTCATCACAGGTGAGTCGACGCCCGTCGCCAAGCTGAGAGAAGCCGAGCTTCTCGCGGGAAGCTTCGTCAGCGCCGGTCTGGGACGTTACCGAGCGACTCGTGTAGGCGAGGCCAGCTACGCGCGTGGGTTGATGGCAGAGGCGAGGCGCTTTCAGCTGGTGCGTTCGGAGCTCATGCGGGGAATCAACCAGGTTCTGCGAATCGTCACCTGGGTCATCGTGCCGACCAGCATTTTGTTGATCGTCTCGCAACTGAAAGCGAACCCGAGTCTCGCTGATGCGGTTCGCGGTTCTGTCGCCGGAGTGATTACGTTGGTGCCGGAGGGTCTGGTGCTGCTGACCAGCGCAAGCCTGGCCCTCGCGGTTATCCGACTGGGCCGGCGGAACGTCCTTGTTCAGCAACTCGCCGCCGTCGAGATGCTTGCCAGGACGGATGTCATTTGCCTGGACAAGACTGGGACCTTGACCGAGCCGGCGAGCTGCGTGGAGCGCGTAGAACCGCTCTCCGCCGGCGCGGACTGGAAGGACGCGCTTGCGTCGATCGGCCGTGCCGATCCCCGTCCGAATGCTTCGATTCGCGCGATCGCCGCGGCCTATGCTGCCGAGACGGATTGGCTCCTCGAATCGAGGGTGCCTTTCTCCTCCGGTCGCAAATGGAGCGCGTTCCAGTTCAGGGGTCGGGGCTGGTGGGTCCTCGGCGCGCCTGACGTACTGGTCGGTCGAGCCGAGCAGAACCACGATCTCGAATCACATGTGGCTCGCATGACGGCCGACGGCCAGCGAGTGCTTTTACTCGCGCGAGCGGATCAAGCCGATGCTGAAATTGGGTTGCGCAACCTGGAACCTGCTGCGCTGGTCGTCCTGGCTGAGGAGATCAAACCGGATGCGGCCCAGACACTTGCGCAGCTGGTCTCTCATGGCGTGGCCGTCAAGCTGATCTCCGGCGACCATCCCTCTACCGTGGCGAAAGTGGCCTCAAGGGTTGGCCTCGAAAGCTCGACCGCGATCGACGGGCGTGACCTGCCGGAGTCGGAATCGGAACTGGCTGAGTTGGTGGAGTCGACCTCTTCGTTTGGGCGGGTGACGCCGGATCAGAAGCGCAGGCTGATCCGAGCGCTCCAGGCGGCTGGACACACAGTCGCCATGGTTGGCGACGGGGTGAACGACGTCCTGGCGTTGAAAGAGGCGGATCTCGGAATCGCCATGGGTGGCGGAAGCGGTGCCGCCCGGGCAGTGGCGGCGGTGGTTCTCATTGACGGCTCCTTCGCCGGCATGCCGGCCGTGCTTGCCGAGGGTCGTCGGGTAATCGGGAACGTGGAGCGGCTGGCAAGCCTCTTCTTCACCAAGACCGTCTACGCCTTCTTGCTTGCCGTTTCCGTCAGCGTCACAGTCCTGCCCTTCCCGTTCCTACCTCGGCAGCTCACGTTGATCAGTGCGTTCACGATCGGTATCCCATCCGTCTTTCTCGCGTTGGCTCCGAATTTCGAGCGGTCTCCAGGAAGCTTCCTGGGGCGCGTTCTGCGCTTCGCTTTGCCTTCGGGTCTGGTCGCCGGCGCTGCCACTTTCGCAGCCTATGCGTTGGCGATCAACGAACCCGACATATCGCCGTCCGAGGAGCGCACCGTGGCGACCATAGTCATCGCCGCTATCGGGCTGTGGATCCTCGCTCGGTTAGCGCGCCCGCTGACGACGCGCCGCCGGGCGCTGCTCGTGGCGATGAGCGTTGGGCTCCTGGCCGCGTTCTTGCTCCCTACCCTGCGCACGCTCTTCGATCTTGACTTTCCCCGGCCGGTTGTCGCGCTGGCGGCCGTTGGGGTAATTTTTCTGGCGTTCCTGGGCCTCGAGGTCGGCGATCGAGCCGCAGCGTTCGTCGGGAGCCTGGCCCTCCGACTGGTAGGAGCTGGTCGGCAAATTCAGACGATCCGCCGGGATAGGTAGCCCGGCACCAGACTTTTGAGTGAGGCTTGAATTGCCGACCGTCGATTCCTCGGTCCCCGCCATCAGTGGCCTGACCGAGGCCGACGCTCAGGCCAGGCTGAGGGCCGAGGGGTATAACGAGCTGCCCCGCCCGGGTCGGCGTACGCCACTGCGCATCATCCTCGAGGTCTTGCGCGAGCCCATGATGGCGTTGCTGCTTGGCGGCGGCGTGATCTATCTCGCCCTCGGAGACCGCAGCGAAGCGCTCATTCTGCTCGCCTTCGCGACGATGTCAGTCCTGATTACAGTCGTACAAGAGACTCGCACCGAGCATGTTCTCGAGGCGCTTCGCGACCTGACGAGCCCGCGTGCGCTGGTCATTCGCGATAGCGAGCGCAAACGAATCGCCGGCCGGGAAGTCGTCCGTGGCGATTTCATTGTGCTCGGAGAGGGAGACCGGGTGCCGGCCGACGCGGTACTCGTTCAGAGTCACGACCTCCAGACTGATGAATCGCTGCTGACCGGTGAGTCCGTGGCGGTGCGCAAGATCGCCCGTGCAGCCGGTTCGCCTGATAGGGGTCGGCCAGGTGGCGATGACCTGCCCTATGTCTTTTCCGGTTCGTTGGTCGTGCGCGGGTATGGAACAGGCGAAGTGATAGCAACCGGCGCACGTAGCGAGATCGGCAAGATCGGCCAATCCCTGAGCACTCTGGAGACGGAGCCTCCGCGGCTGCGCGCCCAGACTCGCCGGCTTGTGAGGATGTTTGCTATCGTCGGCGGGGCGGTCAGCATCCTGGCCGTAGTTCTCTACGGCGTCTCGCGCGGAGGATGGCTGGATGCGCTGCTCGCCGGCATCGCACTTGGCATGTCGATGCTGCCCGAGGAACTCCCGGTCGTGCTCACAGTGTTCATGGCGGTGGGTGCATGGCGAATCTCTCGGGCTCGTGTGCTGACCCGGCGCGCAGCAGCCATCGAAACGCTGGGTTCTGCGACTGTCTTGTGCACAGATAAGACCGGCACATTGACCGAGAACCGAATGTCAGTGGTCGAGCTACGCCTCACCAGCGGCAAAACCATCCAGCTCGTCGGCCATTCTGGCGGAAGGGTGCAGGATGATTTTCATGACCTGATCGAGTTCGGCCTTCTCGCCAGTGCGCCCGATCCCTTTGATCCCATGGAGAAGGCGGTTCATGATCTCGACAACTACCTACCTGCTGATCGCGAACACATACACGGCCCCAGATGGAAGCTCGCTCACGCTTACGGGCTTCGCCCGGACCTACTCGCTATGTCGCAGGTCTGGCGGCCAGAGGGTGCCAAACCGGATTTCGTCATAGCCGCCAAGGGCGCTCCTGAAGCGATCGCCGACCTCTGCCACCTCAGCACGGCGGACCGCGCAGCGTTAACAGACTCTGTCGAGGCGATGGCCGCGGAGGGTCTTCGGGTGTTGGGCGTTGCCCGTGCCTCATTCGCTGGGCACATCTGGCCGGACTCACAGCACGTCTTCGTCTTCGAACTCCTCGGTCTCGTCGGTCTTGCCGATCCGCTGCGCCGGAGTGTGCCGGAGGCAGTCAGCGAATGCCGGTCCGCTGGCATCAGGGTGGTCATGATCACCGGCGACTACCCTGCTACCGCGAGAGCCATCGCCCGCCAAGCGGGAATCGACACGACGGACCTGGTCACCGGAACCGAGCTGGAACAGATGAGCGAAGCCGAGCTTGCACTTCGCGTGCGCAGCGCAACGGTCTTCGCGCGGATCATGCCAGAGCAGAAGCTACGCATCGTTCAGGCGTTAAAGGCGAACGGCGAAATCGTGGCCATGACCGGCGACGGCGTCAACGATGCGCCCCCGCTCAAGGCGGCGCACATCGGTATTGCCATGGGCGGACGTGGAACGGATGTGGCTCGTGAGGCATCCTCGATCGTGGTCCTCGACGACGATTTCGGATCGATCGTCAAATCCATCAGGCTCGGGCGCAGGATCTACGACAACCTACGTAAGGCAATGGGTTTCATCTTCGCCGTCCACGTCCCGATCGCTGGACTCGCGTTGCTGCCGCTGTTGTTCGGCCTGCCGATCCTGTTCGGACCCATCCACATCGCGTTCCTGGAGATGGTGATCGACCCAGTGTGTTCGCTTGTCTTCGAAGCAGAGACGGAGGAGGGCGATGTGATGCATCGCCCGCCGCGAAATCCCAATGAAGCGCTGTTCCCACGCCGGTGGATCGGCTGGAGCTTGTTGCAGGGCGCCTTCGCGTTTGTTCTGGTCGCCGTCATCTTCCTCGTGGCACTCAGGCGCGGTATGCCCGAGCTTGAGGTCCGAGCGCTGACGTTCTTCTCACTCGTCGTGGCGATTGTCAGCTTGATCTTCGTAAACCGCTCCTTCAGTGCATCTATGGTGACGGCTCTTCGGCGGCCGAATCCTGCTCTCGCAGCGGTGCTCCTTACCGTCATCGCAGTCTTGAGCTTGTCCCTCCTTTGGCCGCTGGCGCAGGGACTCTTCCGCTTCGGACCTCTGCACCTGGACGATCTCGCGGTCACGGTTGGTGCCGGCGCCGTCTTGCTCGTTGTCCTCGAGGTCGTGAAGCCGCTCTGGTGGCAAAGACGCCTGCAGTCTTGAGCCCACGCGCCGCACACGAAGCGAATTCCACCCCTGCCAACTGCCGCTGGCCGGCCTCCGCCGCGCTTTCAGAACTGTCCAAGCGTCCTGATCACGGCGTGCCGACCGGCCCTTGGCTTACCCCGGCAGCTGGTGCCTACTGATCGCAGGAGGCAAATGATGGCAATAGCGACTCGGTCCCAGAAACCAGAGGTAGCCGCACCAAATGAAATCGACAGATCTCATGTCACGACCGAGCAGGTGTGGCATGAGCTCGATAGAGCGTCATTCGCGGTCATCGGTTACGTCACCCCGGCAGCGGAACCCAGGTCTAGTGGCGTCGTGTACAAGACTGTGGGCAAGCGGCTCTACATGGCCGTGGCGCCCAACAGCTGGAAGGCAAGGCACATCGCAGCCGCCGGGCATGTCTCGGTCACGGTCCCGGTGCGCCGCGGCGGCATCCTTTCGCTCGTGTTGCCCATCCCGCCTGCCACCATCAGCTTCCACGCGACTGCGATCGTGCACCCAGCCGGTTCGGTGAAAGTGAGCGCAGTCTCCAAGGAGCTCGACTCCTTACTGCCGCCCGACCGGCGCGACGCGGCGGTCGTGATCGAACTGGCCCCCGAAGGTGAGTTCCTGACTTATGGCGTGGGAGTCTCGCTGATCGACATGCAGAAGCCGGAACTCGCGCGCGCGGTTGTTCCAATGATCGGCCCAAATAGCAGCGTAAACAAAGGAGGTGCTCCAGGATGATTATGCAAGAGGGAGTCAAAAGCGTGGTCCAAGATCAGGAAGCGGAAAAGATGGCCAGGACTTTACGGGTAAAGGTGGTCGACAACACCAAGGATGGCCGCTCAGCGGTCAATATCAAGGTGCCGATCGGGGTGGTCAAGTTTGGCATGAAGATGGCCCAGGCCTTTTCCCCGGAAGTGAAAGCCGCCAACCTCGACTGGGCGAGTATCACCGCCATGGTCGAGGACGGCGCGCTGGGAAAGATCGTGGAAGTGGAAGACGAAGCGGAACACAAGACGATTGAGGTCTGGGTGGAGTGAGAATCACCTACAGAACCCAGTAAGGCCAAGGCCACTTACGCATTCCCTGTCTAGAGGTCATT
>JBGPYE010000223.1:0-3542 GCA_041493095.1 Candidatus Dormibacteraceae bacterium | reverse complement strand
CCGTCGCCGCTGACAGAGCTGGTCATCCGCCCCGATCCTGCGCACGCGGTTACGGCGCGGCTGGGACCGGAGATGAAGCTCGTCGACGAGCTCTACTTTTCGGAAGGTCCGCCGGCGGAGGCATCCGTCTTGCTGCGGGCCAGCTGGCGATTCACCGACCAGGTCGTGGCGTACGAGCGCGCAGTCGGCAATGGACGCTTCGTGCATCTCGGACTCGGCCACCAGCCGTCGACATTCGAGCACGAAGGATTTCAGAAGCTCGTGCAGCGTACGGTGATGTTTGCCGCCGGCCGCATCGCGGCGCCATCAGTCGGTGTCGGCCTCATCGGCTACGGTGCGATCGCGCGCGCCCACGCCGAGTCGGTCAACTCCACCGCCGGGCTGAGCGTGGCCGCGGTGTGCGACGTGTCCGACGAACGCCGCCAGACAGCCGCCAGCGAGTTGTCGGTCCGGACGCACGCGCGCGTTGAGGATCTTCTCGACGACCCGAATGTCGGGCTGGTCATCGTCGGCACCCCGCCGAGCATTCATGCAGACGCAGTGGTCGCCGCGCTCGAAGCCGGCAAGCACGTTGTTTGTGAGAAACCGTTTGCGATTCACGTCAACGACGTGGACCGGATGATCGACACGGCGACTGCTCGCGACCGGGTCCTCACCGTGTACCAGAGCCGCCGCTGGGACCCCGACTATCTCGCAATGCGCGAGGTGGTTCGTTCGGGACGCGTCGGCGATGCGTTTTACATGGAGTCGTTCATCGGCGGCTACTCGCACCCATGCGATTACTGGCACAGCCACGAGCCGATCTCGGGCGGAACGATCTACGACTGGGGATCGCATTACTTCGACTGGATCCTTCAGTTGATCCCGGATGCGGTGCGGACTATTTCTGCAAACGCGCACAAGCGGGTGTGGCACGACGTCACCAACGCCGACCAGGTGAGGGTCGACCTCACATTCGCCGGCGGCGCGCAGGCGACCTTCCTGCAGTCGGACATCGCCGCCGCGGCGAAGCCGAAGTGGTACGTCCTGGGAACACGCGGCTCAGTCGTGGGCGAGTGGCAGGAGGAAGCGGTGCCGGCCGACTTCCCGGCGCGCGTGAAGGTCTTCCGGCCCGCTGACGGAGGCTCTCACGAGGAACTGCTCCACCTCGCGCCTCGCGACGATCAAGGCTTCTATCGCAACCTGGCCGATCACCTGGCCTGGGGCGAGCCTCTGGCAGTGACGCCAAATGAGGCCCGCCGCACCGTGGCGGTTATGGAAGCGGCAACGCAGTCGATCGCGCGCGGCGGCGCCCAGCTCGAGGTCGATATATAAAAGACACGATCGGGTGGGGGGTGCTCGGTGCGGCATGGATTGCCGATGTTGCGGTCCTGCCGGCCATCAGCGCATCGAAGAACGGGCGCCTGGTCGCCATCGCGAGCCGTGACCCGCAGCGGGCGCAACGCCTGGCCGAGAAACATCGCGCAGAGCACGTTGCCAGCGCGTATGACGATCTGCTTGCTGATCCACGCGTCGACGCTGTCTACATCCCGCTCGTCAACAGCGACCACAAGGAATGGACGTTGCGCGCGCTGGCAGCCGGCAAGCACGTCCTGTGCGAAAAGCCCCTCGGCATGAATGCTGCGGAGGCGGAGGAGATGGCCGCCGCGGCAGCCCGCTCGGGCAAGCACCTCATGGAAGCTTTCATGTACCGGTTCCATCCCCGCACCCGGAGGTTCGTCGAGGCGCTGGTCGACCCGGAGTACGTTCACGCCAGCTTCGGCTTCTCGCTCAAAGACGAATCCAACTACCGCTTCCAGGCACCACTTGGCGGCGGAGCTCTGCTCGATGTTGGCTGCTACGGGGTGAGCGTCATGCGCTGGATACTGGGAGAGCCTGCGCAAGTTTTCGCGCGATCGAAACTGGCCAACGGCGTCGATATGACGACGTTCGCAATGCTCGAGTTCGATGGTGGGCAGACCGCGAGTGTTTGGGCTAGCATCGCGTCGGCGGAGGTGCAATGGGTCACCACGGTTGTGCGTGACGGTGTGCGCCGTCTCGAGCAACCGTTCACGTCGCGTGAGGAGGCGGACCCGTATCAGCTGATGGTGGAGTCGTTTGCGGACAGCGTGATACACGGCCGGCCGGTCGCGATCTCGCCCAGCGAGTCGATCGCGAACATGAAGGTCCTCGACCGGATCAAAGAAGCCGCGGCTAAGAGCTGACCAGCTCCTTGAATCGCGGGTCGGCTTGCAGAGCCGCAAGCTCTGGGTCGGTTGGGGCGACCGCCTTCATGTCGGGTCGCATCGGAAATGCTTCCTTGAGCAGGTCGAGCGCGTCGTCAGGGCGGCTCTGCCTGGAGCGTAGGCAGGCGAGGTTGTAGAGGACCGCGCCCAGGGCGATAGGAGGGGCCGAAACGTCGCGCATCTCTGACACGGCGGCCTCCACGAGCCGGTCCGCGCCCGCCTGGTCGCCATTCTCAGTGAGGTATTCGACGAAGTGATTGCGCGGGTGGATGTAGCTGTTGCGGAGCAGCGCCTCTGTCGTGGTGCTGGCGGTGAACCACTTGAAGGGACGCTCGCCCAGCTGCTCGGACAGCGCGATGAGCGAGGCGAGCAGCGTGTCAGATCGTTCGGAGATGTCGGACAGGGACACGCCGAGCCCGCTCGCCACTTCCGCGTCGTTGACCTCGTCGATGTTCTCGGGCGGCGGCGGGTACGGGCGGCCATCCCGCACGTCGGTGAGGGCATTGCGCAGCCGCTCGCGCCACATGCTGACGTGGAACAGGACCAGGGCGGCGGGCCAGCCTTTGGGCTGCGTCTCGGACTTGCGCACCTCGGCAACGAACTCGCGCTCCATCTCGCGCTGGGCCTCGAGCGCTTTGCGAAGGTCAGTCATGCCTTGAACGGTAAGAGGTCTGCGGTCTCGGTGGCTTTGAGCACTGTCGCGATGCTGTTGATCGTCCCGACCGCATTCTCGTAGGTCAAGGTGGCATCCATCTTCGCTGACATGTGACTTTTGAGGATGCGGTGCGCTCTCGGGTCGATCCACGTGATGACATCCGAAGAGGCGGTGCCCTTGGTCCGATGGGAGCTGTCCGTCGCGAAGTCGGCTGAGATCTTGGTCGTCGTTTCGACCACCGCCGCGTTGACGCCTTGGAACGATTCGTCGCGCAGGTACTTGCTCCGAGTTGAGATGTGGAAGGGTTTGAAGTTGAACGGCAGCGCCTGGTCGTAATCGTTGGACCAGGCGTCCCCTGGCTTCACCGCATTGTGTGGCAGCACCGCAGTAAACAGGTTGCCGCCAAGCGCGGCACCAAATGGAAAGTCGCCGGGCCAGGTGTTGCTGCCGCTGAGGCTGAGGATGCGACCGTCCGGCGCGATCCTGACGTCCTGCGCTGGCCTCGAGGGTGACGTTGCGCTGTTGACCTGCTTGACATCGGTCTTCACGGCGACGTCGAAGAGCTGGACCGTTACATCGGCTGCGCCATTTGTATCCACCGACACGACGGTCACCTTCTCATGGGCGGAGAGGTCGCCGTACTGCGGCAGGGTGCTCATCGT
>JBGPYE010000256.1:0-2915 GCA_041493095.1 Candidatus Dormibacteraceae bacterium | reverse complement strand
TTGGTAGTTGGTCCAATACCCACGCTCACGGACGTCGTTCCGGCTGAACTTCCAGTGTTTGTCGGGTTCTTTCAACCGGGCCAGGAGCCGGTCTCGCTGTTCTGAGGCCGAGATGTGCAGGAACACTTTGACGATCGCGGTGCCGCGCTTGACGATCTCACCCTCGAACCGGTTGATGATCTCGTAGCGCGCGTCGATCACATTCGGCGGCGCGAGCTCTCGTACCTTGGCGATCAACACGTCCTCGTAGTGAGAACGGTTGAAGATGACGACCTCACCGGGTTTGGGCAGCTGGCGCCTGACCCGCCACAGAAAATCGTGCCGTCGCTCGTTCGGCGTCGGCGCTTTGAACGAAACGACTCTCACGCCCTGAGGGTTGAGGCCTCGAAGCGCATTTCTGATGGTTCCGTCTTTGCCGCTCGTGTCCATGCCCTGCAACACGATCAGCACTGAGCGCTTGCCTTCGGCGTGGAGGCTTTCCTGAAGCGCCATGATGTGCTCCTCGTCGGCCAGGGTCCGCTCTTCGGCTTGGTGCCGCTCGACGCCGTTGGTCTCCGACGGATCTATGGCAGCCAGGTTGACCCGGCCCCGACGCGGACGGGCGATCAGGAGGTCACGAACCGACTTGCGCTTCGCACCACCGTCTTTGTCTGGCATGGGTCAGAGGATGGGCCGAGACTGGTAACAAAGGCAGTAACTTAGGTTGGCGTGAGGGAGCCAGAGGAGGGGCATGTCAAGGTGCTGGAGAGCTGGTTTCTCACCAATTCTGAACGCGGAAACGATCTCAGTGGACTCGACCGGCGGCGCGCGGCCGGGTTGGCCTGGAGCACCGGGAACAGGGTTGAAACCCTGGTGCATGGAGCCACCTACTTTGGCCGGCTGTTGCAAGCCATTCGAGACCTGGGCGCCGGCGACAGGGTGTACTTCACGGACTGGCGCGGCGACCCCGACGAACGGCTGAGCGACGATTCCGATTCGGAGGTGGGCGCCGTCCTCGCCGCCGCGGCGCGTCGCGGTGTGATGGTCAAAGGATTGCTGTGGCGATCTCACCTCGACATGCTCGGTTTCAGCGCCAAGGAGAACCGCCAGCTCGGAGAGCAGCTGAACTCAGCCGGGGCCGAGGTTCTCCTCGACCAACGTGTCCGGCTGGGCGGCTCCCATCACCAGAAGCTCGTCGTCATCCGCCACGCGGAAAGGCCCGAGCGCGACATCGCCTTTGTGGGCGGCATCGACCTTTGCCACAGCCGGCGTGACGACGCGGAGCATCACGGCGACCGGCAGCGTCAGGCGATGGCGCCGTCGTACGGGGATACACCTCCATGGCATGACGCTCAGCTCGCGGTCCAGGGGCCGGCCGTCGGGGACCTCGAATTCTGCTTTCGTGAGCGGTGGGATGACCGAAGCCCGCTCAGCCGCGATCCCATGGGGATCCTGCATGACGTGCTTCGCCATGCCGATCGTAAGGCGAGCATATTGCCGCCAATGCCGGCCGACCCTGAGCCGTGCGGAACCCACGCCGTCCAGGTGCTGCGCACGTACGCGCGCCGCCATGGCGGCTATCCGTTCGCTCCGCACGGCGAGCGCAGCGTCGCTCGCGGATTTCGGAAAGCGATCCAACGAGCACGCCGGCTCATTTACATCGAAGACCAGTTTGTCTGGTCGGCCGAGATTGCGAAAGTCTTTGCGGCCGCCCTCGCGGCGTCACCGTCACTGCACCTCATCGTGCTGCTTCCGAGGTATTTCGACCAGGCCAGGACTCTCACTTTGCGGCCGAACCAGGTAGGACGGGAGCAGGCAGTGAGCGTCTTGAAGGACGCTGGAGGCGATCGAGTCGCCATCTATGACATCGAGAATCTCGCAGGCGTCCCGGTTTATGTCCACGCCAAGATCAGCGTGATCGACGACGTCTGGGCGTCGGTCGGATCAGACAACTTCAATCGGCGGTCATGGAGCCATGACTCCGAGATCGCGTGTGCTGTACTCGACGACGAGCACGATGCTCGGGAACCCATCGATCCGGCCGGACTTGGTGATGGAGCGCGGAGGTTCGCGCGCGACCTGCGGCTCCAGCTCTGGCGCGAGCACCTCGGCCGCGAGGACGGAGACGATCGAGGGATGCTGGATCCTGCCGAATCTGTCGCGACATTTCGCGACACCGCCCAGGCGCTGGAACGGTGGCATCTCGACGGCCAGCGTGGCGAGCGGCCGCCAGGGCGGGTCAGGCCGCACCCTCGGATCCAGCCCACGCGGACGACCAGGCTGTGGGCTGAACCCTTCTACCGCACGATCTACGACCCCGACGCCAGGTCGCGGAGGATGCGCCGGGAAGCCGACTGGTAATGGACTCCCAGAGGTGTTGCTGACATTGTTACGGCTGAGTAGCGAGACTCGGCTCATCTACGATCCCTCTCTACACCTCCCATTACTCAGCCTGGAATCGAGGCTCGGCCTGCTGCGCAGGCGCCGTCGCTTCAGCTTGCTGAGGCAGGTCCTGGCGGTGATTGGTCCCGTACTCATCGGCATCACGCTCGTCCTCGTGCTTGCCGCGTTCGGCTCCGTCGTCGAACCCGGTCGCTGAAGGCGATACCAACCGGTTTTACAGCGTCGGGCTCCATGCGATAGTTGCACCCGTGCTGCGATGGCACGGCTCCCGACTCGTGTTCGTGACCGCCATGGCCGCGATTGTCGCGCTCTGGCCGGCGGCCGCCGGCGCCCACTACGAACGTCCCACGCATGCGCCTGACGGCACGGGCAGCGTCCCGGTGTACCGCTCGGGCGGGCCGCACCTGGTCGTGTGCAAGGACGACCTCGCCGACTTTACAAACCGGATCGCGGCTTTCCCGGCCGCACTCAAAGATGTCAACTTCCGGCTGTATTCGGAGTGCATCGACAGCGGATTCCGGCACCTGCAGGCT
>JBGPYE010000282.1:0-2261 GCA_041493095.1 Candidatus Dormibacteraceae bacterium | reverse complement strand
TCAGCAGCTCGACCGTCAGCCCTGGAAAGCTCTCCTCCAGATAAGCGCGAAAGCGGTGCAGGTGCTGCCGAGCCAGGATCTCGGTCGGCGCCATCACCACCGACTGCAAGCCCGCCGCGTGCACCATGGCGACGCACGCCGCAGCGACCGCCGTCTTTCCCGAACCGACGTCGCCGTTCAATAGCCGGTTCATCGGCGTGGTCTTCTCCATGTCCTGGAAGGCCTCCCACGTTGAGCGCCGTTGGGCGCGCGTCAGCTGAAAGCCGACGCCCGCTTTGAAGGTGTCGATCACCTCCTGTCGGTAGGGGATGGACGTCGCCGGCTCGGAGGCGATGCTGGCGCGTATCAGAGCGAAGGCAGCCTGCAACTCGAAGAGCTCGGCAAACGTCATGCGCTGTCGCGCCTCTCGCCACTGCTCCTGAGTATCGGGGCGATGTCCGAACACGACGGCGTCCGCGACTGACAGCAGGCCGTGTCGCTCGCGCACTATGGAGGGCAGCAGGTCTTCGAGCTGTACCGCCAGTGGCAACGCCGACTCCACCCAGGCTGCGATCTTCCTATTGCTCAAGCCCGCAACCAGGTGGTACTTCGGCATCAACCCCCCAACCCGGGTCGGGACGTAATCGTCAGTGTCCTCGAGCACCTCGTGGTGCGGGTTCTGCATCTCGAGCATCCCGCCATACCGAGCCTCTTTCACGGTGCCGGCGACCGCGACGCGATCCCCTTTGTGCAGCTGCTTGGCGATGAAGGGCTGGTTGAACCACACCAGCTTCAGGGTGGAGCCCGCGTCATCGCGCACGGTCGCCTCAGTCAGGCGCATGCGGCGGCGGAGCGTGATCTTGGCGCTGATCGCACTGATCGTGCCGATGACGCTCGCCTGCCGCCCCGGCGTGAGCTGCGAAACCTCCGCCGGCGCGCCGTACGTCTCCCAATCGAAGGGCAGTGTCAGGAGCAGGTCTCGAATCGTCTCGATGCCCAGCTTGGCCAGCCGTTTGACATCGGCGGGCTTGACCTTGGGCAGCGCCGACACCGGCGCGTCCAGCGTCCTCGGAAGGACCACGATGCTCAATTAAACTGGCGCGGTGATACCACCGCCCCCGGACGCTCCGCTCGCGGACGCTCCGCCGCCCCCTCCTCCGACACCGCCCGACGCCCTCGCGCCGGCGCCTGCTCGCGGATCAGGGCTTTCCACCGGGCTGCGGACAACCATCATCGCGGTCGTCGTCATCATCATCTTGCTGATCGGAATCATCGGTTACGCGGTCGCCGGCTTCGCTTACTCGTCGGCCCGCGTCTCCGGGGCGAACAGGAGCCTGAACACCGTGATCTCTCATCAAAACAGCCTCAACACTACGTTCAAGGACATCGACTCGAAGTTCAATGGTCTTAGCAGCGGATCGACTTTCGATCCCAAGCAAGCCCGCACGTTGATCGACCAGTTCGTCGCGAACGCCAAGTCGGCGGGCGACGAGGTGGACCAGGACGATGCGTCATTGGTTTCGGCCAAAGCGAGCCTCAGCGAGCAGCAGTGGCTTACGGTGTTGAGCCGGGGCAACCTGGACAAGGAGTCGGTGCGAATCGACCACGCCCGGAAGGCGCTGACCAACGCGAAGACCGTCGCCGGCGACTACGTCCTGGATGGGCAGTTCCTGCAAGCTTTCATGGATGCCGCCATCGACCTGGACACGCTCGGCACCCAGAGCGCCAACGCCGATCTGCCGGCCGCCAAGGCGACGCTCACAACCATGAAGACGCACGTCGATAAGGCGCTGCAGCTGTCGACCGCGCCCGGGCTCCCGACGGAGCTTCACGACCTGATGGTCGACTTCCAGTCGCTGGTCACGGATTTCGGCAAGCTGCTCGACGCAGCCGCGGCCGGTGACCTGAACGCGATCACCAGTGCAGAGCAGGCCGTCGAGAAGGACGCCAACAAGATCAGCGCGTACGACTTCAACAAGATCGGGATGGAGATCGACGACTTCTACCGGCCGCTGGTCGACACGTTCAACGCGGAGATGGCGAAGGCAACGGTTTAGACCGCGCGTCGCGGCGAGCTTCGGCGACGGCAAACCAGACGTGCTGGGCTGCCAGCAGAAGGATGAGCCCAACCAGCACCGGAAGCGGCATCGCGTGCAGGCCTGAGATCGCATACCAGGCCGCCGCCACGATGGCGACGATGACCGCCGTCTGAACCCAATCGGCGACGAACAGTCCGATCACCTCGGATCCCGCGGACTTGAGGAACCTCACGCCATGACCGG
>JBGPYE010000258.1:0-2889 GCA_041493095.1 Candidatus Dormibacteraceae bacterium | reverse complement strand
TACGAGCAGTCAAGGAGACCGAAGACGCGCTCGGCCCGATCGAGATCCTCGTCAACAACCTGGGACTTCGTGCCGGCAGCTCCTGGAGCGACACCGGTACCAAGGAGTTCGAGGCGGCGTTCAACGGCAACGTCGTGGTCAGCGCGCGGATGACCCAGCTCGTGCTGCCCGGCATGCTGCTGAGAGGATGGGGTCGCATCATCGCCATCACGTCGGTGTGGGGTCGGGAGACCGGAGGGGCCCCCGCCTACAACGCGGCGAAGGCGGCAGAGATCAGCTTCGTCAAGTCGCTCGCCAAAGAGGTGGCCGCCAAAGGCGTGACGGTGAACGCCGTGGCCCCGGGCTCCATCCTGTGGAAGGGCGGCGGGTGGGATCGCCGCCAGCAGGCCGACCCCAAAGGCATGGAGGAGTTTGTCCACGACGAGATGCCGCTCGGTCGTTTCGGAACCGTCGACGAGGTCGCAAGCGTGGTGGCATTTGTCTGCTCGAAGCAGGCGAGCCTGGTCAACGGGGCCGTCATCTCCGTCGATGGGGGTCAGTCGCGGTCCGGCATCTGACCGTAGCCCTGTGCCTGGTCCTTGTCGCCGCCTGCTCGCAAACGCAGCAGCAGGCGGCATCAGGGTCCAAGACGCTCGATGGCACCATCGGCGCCGCCGCGTATCGCATCGAGGTGCCGTCCGGATGGAACGGGACGCTCTTCCTTTACAGCCACGGCTACGTCCCACCAGGCAGCGACAAGGTCGCTGTCGCGGCGCCCGGAGTCGATGCGACGGCCTGGCTGCTCGGCCATCACTTCGCCATCGCGGGTTCCTCCTACAGCTCGAACGGGTGGGCGCTCGAGGACGCCTTTAACGACCAGGTCGCTCTCCTCGACTACTTCGACCAGCACGTCGGCAAGCCGAAGCGCGTGATCGCGTGGGGCCATTCCCTGGGCGGCATCGTCACCGCGGGATTGGTCCAGCTCTACCCCGACCGTTTTGCGGCCGCCATGCCGATGTGCGGCGTTCTCGCGGGCGGCATCGCGACCTGGAACGCCGAGCTCGACGCCGCGTATGCGTTTCGGACTCTCTTGGCCCTTGCCTCGAGCCTGCAGCTCGTCCACATCACCGATCCGGCGGCCAATCTTCAGCTCGCGCTGGATCTCTTCACGCAAGCGGCGACGACGCAGGCCGGCCGGGCGCGCATCGCCCTGGTTGGCGCGCTGATCGACCTGCCAGGTTGGTTCGACCCACGGCTGCCCGAGCCCGCGGCCGGCGACTACGTCGCGCAAGCCGCGGCGCAGGCGTCGTGGGAATCCCGCGTCGATTTCGCCTTTGCGTTTCGGTATCGCGCCGAGCTCGAGCAGCGCGCGGGCGGCAACCCGTCCTGGAACACCGGCGTCGATTACGGCCACCTGCTCTCCATCTCACCCGACCGTGACGAGGTTGCCGCGCTTTACTCGGCGGCTGGGCTCGACCTCCAGTCAGACCTGCGCACACTCGCCGGCGGCGCGCGCGTGAAGGCTGACCCCGCGGCGGCGCGCTACCTCGACCGCTACATCAGCCTGGATGGCAACCTGAACATTCCGGTGCTGACGATGCATACGACGGGAGACGGCCTGGTCATCCCACCGAACGAAAGCGCTTACGCCGATGCGGTCGGAGCCGCCGGCGACAGCGGGATGCTGCGGCAGGTGTTCGTGCATCGCGCAGGCCACTGCACGTTCACGCCGGCGGAAACCATCGCCGCCGTCCAGGTGATGCTCAAGCGACTTGACACTGGGCATTGGGACGATGCAGCCCTGAAGCCGGCGGCGCTGAATGCCACCGCCCGTGCTCAAGACGAGTCGTTGAACGCCTTCTTCGGCGCCGCGGCCCCACCGGCCTTCATCGACTTCAACCCGGCGCCATTCCCACGGCCCTTCCCAAAAGGCTCAGCGCTGCCTCTTTAGCACCAAACAATCCCCTCCCCCGCAGGGGGAGGGCGAGGGAGGGGGGCGGTGGAATTTGCATAATCGTCGGCATGGTCCGGTTCAAGGGCACGCTGACGCCAACGCCGGGCGGTGGCGGCGGATGCCTGGTCCCTGTGCCGCGCGAAGTCGCCGCCAAGCTCGGGCTGAAAGGCATGCCCAAGATCCAGGCCGTGATCGCTGGACAACCCTACCGCGGCTCGCTGATGCCGATGGGCGACGGGACCTGGTGCCTGGGCGTCTTGAAGTCGATCCAGCAGGCGGCGGGCGTGGGGTTCGGCGACACAGTTGACGTCTTGCTGGAGGTCGACACGGCGCCTCGGACCATCGACCCGCCGCCCGACCTGGCCCGCCTGATCGCGAGTGACAAGAAGATGGCGGCAAGCTGGGAGAAGCTCTCGTTCACGAACAAGAAGGAGATGGCGCAGAGCCTGGAGCAAGCGAAGAAGCCGGACACCCGCGAGCGCCGCCTGGCCGCCGCGCTGGCGAAGCTTCGCGTTTAGGGCCCGAGCCGAGCCGATTCATTACCGGCATTTGCCGGCACTGGCGTGTCTGGGATGGGTTTCAGACCCGCCGGAGCCGGCACGAGGGTAGGTCCGGCGCTACGGGCCTGAGATCGGGTTCGCGCCCAGCTGGCCGGCGATGAGAAGCGTCGTCGGGTAGACGCCAAGCAGGATTGAGGCGACGCCGCTCAGCCAGACAACCGACCTGCTGCTGATGGATGCGTGCAGCCGGTCGGTGCGCGTGGAGGGCGACCAGATCGGGACCAGCACCCGCACGTAATAGAAGACGGACACGACGCTCATCAACACCGCCAGCACGACCAGCCACGTGTAGCCCGCGCTAACGCCGGCGGTGAACAGGAAAAGCTTGCCGAAAAATCCCACCGATGGCGGGAAGCCGGCGAGCGAGAGCATGAAGATCGACATCAACACCGCCAT
>JBGPYE010000237.1:0-3288 GCA_041493095.1 Candidatus Dormibacteraceae bacterium | reverse complement strand
TGACGGCACACGGCTGATCGGCACCCAGTTCGCGAGCGCCTTTCGCACGGTGATCGGCCCGGAACCGGCGAGTTTGTGCGACGAGATTGAGCTTTACTCGGGAACGCTTGTGGTCACGACCTCGAGCCCAGCTCTCGCACACCAATTACGGCTGGATTCCGAGACCATCATCGGCCGGCTCAACCAGCTCGAGCTGGGCCGGAAGGTGCGAACGCTGCGCGTCCGGATCGGGCGCTCGACCCCGGCGCAATGACGAAGATCCGGCTGGGCGCGGACCAGCGGGTGGCGGCGGAGATAGGCGGCGGCCCGATCCGGGTTGTGGCGGGAGCTGGCACGGGTAAGACTGCAGTGATCGCCGAACGCTTTCGCCGTCTGTTCGCGGCCGGCGTGTCGCCATCCTCGATCCTGGTCATGACTTTCACGGAGCGGGCTGCCGCGGAGATGCGCCAGCGGATCGAAGACCTCATCGATGCGGCTGCTCCGTCGGTGGGTACGTTCCATTCGATCGCCCTGGGGTGGCTTCGCGCGGACGGCCGGGCGGTGGGAGTGCCGCCGGGCTTCCGGATCCTGACCGGCGCCGACCGGTGGATCCTGACCCGCGAGCTCATGTGGCAATTGGGCGACGCCGCGCTCGCCGGCGACGAACGCCCGGACGACCTCGTCGCGCCGGCCCTGCAGATGCTGGAGCGGATGAAGCAGGAGCTGGTGCCCCTCGGGCGGCTTGCCTCCTGGGCCGCCTCGAGCGACGACGCCGAACGCGCCGACCTGATGCGGGCATGCGTCCGCCTCTTCCGGGCCTACGAGCGGGAGTGCAAGAAGCGCCGGTTCCTCGACTTCGAGGATCTGCTGGTTCTGACGGTGAGGATGCTCGAAGACCACCGGTCTCTGCTCGACAAATACACAGCCCGATTCCTCCACGTGCTCGTCGACGAGTACCAGGACCTGAACCTGGCGCAGGAACGCCTCGTCGAGCTGATCGCTTCCAAAAGCCAGCCGTTTGTGGTCGGCGACGACGATCAGTCGATCTACCGATTTCGTGGCGCCTCACGGGCCAGCCTCGAAAGATTCCACGATCGTTTTCCTGACGCGAAGACGATCACGATCGGACGCAACCGACGCAGCTCGCGGCGCATCGTGTCGTCGGCCGCGGCGCTGATCGCAAACAACTCCGACCGGCTTCCGAAGCAGCTCCTCTCCGATGTGCCCGGGCCGCAGGTCGAGCTTTGGCTCTGCCCGGACGGCATGACTGAGGCGGCCGCCATCGCCACCCATGCAGCAGGTTTGGTTGAACGTGGGACATCTCCACGCGAGATCGCAGTCCTGTGCCGGACCAACGCGATCGCCCGGCCCATCGCATCCGCCCTTGCAGCGCGCGGACTGCCGCACGTGGTCATCGGAGGCCATGGCTTTCTCGACCGGCCGGAGATACGCGACGTGGTCGCTCTGTTGCGCGTGCTGCGCGACACCGGAGACGTGGTGGCCATCGCCCGCGCGGTGACCCGCCCGCCCTCGAGCCTCGACCAGGTGTCGGTCTTGACCGCGCTGAGGGATCGCGGCGACAGCTTGCCCCTTGACGCGTTGAAGACCTGGCCGCCTGCCACGTCGTTTTCGACACTGCTCGAGGAGCTTTCAGCGGAGGCGCTTCGCCTGGACGTGCGCGATCTCTTCTTCGAGTTGATGAACCGAACCCGCTACCTGGACGTCATCGGACCCACGCTCGAAAAAAGCGAAGCGGCGCGCGTGACGGCCAACGTGAGTCGGTTCGCCGAGATGATGGCCGAGTTCTGCGAAACGTCAGACGACCGCTCGCTCGAGGCCTTCATGCACCACCTGGACCTCGTCCTTTTATCTGGTGAGGACGAAGAGCCCGCGCCGGTCGAAACAGCAGACGACGCGATCCACGTCATGACCATCCACCAGGCCAAGGGCCTCGAGTTCGAAGCCGTCTTCGTCCCGGGCCTCGTCGAGGGACGCCTCCCGCAATCGGGAAGGTCTCCGCGTTTCGAGCTGCCTCCGGCTGTGCTCGAGCCGCTGGTGCGCGGCCGCGAGGACGTCGTCGGCGAGGAGCGCCGGCTGCTGTACGTCGCGATGACTCGAGCCAGAACTCACCTCTACCTCACGCGCGCGTCGCACTACGAAGGCGGCAGGAGGTGGCGTGACTCGCGATTCCTGGACGAGGTGCGGGCCGCAGGGCCGCGGACTGTTTTGCAGCGGGAAATCGAACCCTGCGGAGAGGCTCCGTCGGGATCGCCGGTCAGCGCTGGGCGACCAGGCGAGGCCATCCTATCGTTCAGCGCGATCTCGGCCTACATCGACTGTCCGCGACAGTACTGGTACCGGCAGGAGCAGCGGTTGCCCGTCGTGCAGAGCGCCGAGGCGGTGCACGGCGTGATCCTCCACGAGGTCCTCAGGCAGGCCGGCGAAACCCGTAAGGCTAGCGGACAGCAGATCAGCTCCCGGATGCTGAGCTCGATCCACGAGGCGGTCTGGAGCCAATCGACGTTCCCGGATCCTCGCCGCGCGGCGACGTTCAAGCGGATCGGGGCGGCGCAGCTCGAGGAGTACCGGAAAAAGGGAGGGTTCAACGCGTCTCCCGAATATCTCGAGCATCAGTTCAGCGCGAAAGTTGACGGCTGGACGCTGCGGGGAGTCATAGATCGCGTGGATCGCACCGAGTCCGGCTGGCGCATCGTCGATTACAAGAGCGGCCGCCCGCTGACGCGCCGGCGCCGCGATCTCCAGGTCGCCCTCTACGCTCTCGGCGCCAGCACCGCGCTCCACCTGGACCCCCTGGAGCTTGAGGTCGTCTACCTCGCCACCGGCCAGGGCGTCAAGGTCGAGAAGGTGGCCGATCTCATCGCCGACGCCACCCGCCAGGGCGCAGAGGTGGCGGAGGGAGTGAAGGCGGGGCGGTTCGAACCGCGGCCCGAGCGGCGTCGCTGCCGTCTGTGCCCTTACCGTCTCGTCTGCGCCGAGGCCCTGTAGCGCGCCGCTAAAAGCAGGGCCTCGCGCGCGATGTCGGACGAAGCGTATGGATGCGCCAGCTCCTGGGCCTTGCGCGACATCTCACGCCAGGTCGGGCCTCCTTCGGCCAGCACCCTGACCTCGTCCAGGAGGTCGGCGTCCTTCGGCGCAAACTCCCCAAAGCCTGAGTCGACCACGTAATCGACGTTCGGCGACTCCTGTCCGGGCAGAAACCCGGTGATGATGATGGGCAGGCTCGTGGCCAGCGCCTCGGCAATTGCGCCCGGTCCCGCCTTGGTCACCACCATGTCGCACGCCCGCATG